>DATLIL010000655.1:0-8961 GCA_035539475.1 Polyangiaceae bacterium | reverse complement strand
GAATAGAGCTTCAGGGTTCGGGCTCGCCGTCCGGCGCGTCGCCGTCCGGCACATCGCTGTCCGGCAGATCACTGTCGGGCACGTCGCCGTCCGGCAGATCGCCGTCGGGCACGCCGGCGTCCTCCTGAACGGGAGTGGCGGGCGCGTGCCCTCCGCGTTGCGCGAACAGGGCCGCGGCCACGGCGATGGTGAGCAGGGTCCAAGAGGCCTTCATCGGTTCCTCAGGGCAAGAAGCCAGCGCAGATGCCGGAGCAGGGGTAGATACCGTCGCCGCAGAAGCTGTCGTCGAGGCAGGTCTCGCAGTCCGACAGACGGTCTTTCAGCGTGTCGTCGTCGGCGGTTTCGTCGAGGCAGCGGCTGCGACAGGCCGCGACGTCGTAGTACGGATCGACGCACTCCTCGTAGCTCTCGCAGACCTCCTGACAGTCGAGGTTGCTCGATAGCGGGTCGAGGAAGTCGTCTTCGGCGCAACCGGCGGCCACGCCCAGGGCTACGACGGTAGCGAGCGCCAGCAGGGTCAGCGCTCGCATGGTCTGCCTCGTACTTCGTGTCGCTCGGGCGGCATGACCGAATCGCGGTGCAGTCGGCGTGCCACGCTGGGGAGCCATCCGCGATTGCCACGCGCACCGAGTCGAAACGCCACGAAGTGCGCGATCCAACGGCATGCCGCGTGCAGGAGTTTGCGCAAACAGACGTCGATCGTGTGCGACGGAACGGAGAGCAGATGATCACTCGCCAGCTATTCGCGACTCACCCGAAACCGGTGATGGATGCCGAGGTGCTCAGGTTATGCATCGCCGCCTGCTTCGACTGCGCGGCCGCGTGCAGCGCCTGCGCCGACGCTTGCCTGGCCGAGCGTGACGTGGCGGCGCTGGTGCGCTGCATTCGAACTTGCCTCGACTGCTCGGACCTGTGTGTCGCAACCGCGCGCATGCTGAGCCGTCAGGCCGAGCTCAGCCCGCAGCTGATGTCCAGCCAGCTGGACGTCTGTCGCATCGCCTGCCTGACGTGCAGCCAGGAATGCCTGCTCCACGCGGATACACACGAGCATTGCCGGCTGTGCGCCGACAACTGCTTGCAGTGTGACATCACCTGCGGGCGGCTGGCCAAGCTCTTGCGCCAGGTCTGAAGCGAGGAAGCGGCGTGGCAATGAGCAAGAAGGACAAGGTTCGCTACGCCGTGGTCGGGCTCGGCTGGTTCGCGCAGGAGGCCATCCTGCCCGCCTTCGCCAGGGCCAAGAACGCCGAGCTCGTAGCGCTGGTCTCCGGCGACGACGCCAAGCTGGCCGAGCTGGCCCCGCGTTACGGCGCGCGCCTGACCGTCAAGTACGACGGCTACGACGACCTCATGGCCAGCAAGGAGATCGACGCGGTCTACATCGCGTTGCCCAACACCATGCACCGTGACTACACCGTGCGCGCGGCCCGCGCCGGCGTGCATGTGCTGTGTGAGAAGCCATTGGCCATGAACGAGGCCGAATGCCGCGAGATGATCGCCGCCTGCAGGCAGGGCGGCGTGAAGTTGATGGTCGCCTACCGGCTACATTTCGAGAAGGCCAACCTGGCCGCGATCGAGGCCGTCAAGTCGGGCGAGATCGGCGAGCCGCGGCTGCTCAGCACGGTCTTCGCCATGCAGGTCGAGGCCGGCAACTCACGGCTCAAGGCCGATCTCGGAGCCGGTCCCCTTTACGACATCGGCGTGTACTGCATCAACGCGGCGCGCTACCTGTTCCGCGACGAGCCGCGCGAAGTCGTGGCGTTTTCGGGTCGCGAGCGAGACGACGAGCGCTTCGACGAGGTCGACGAGCAGCTCGGCGCGGTGCTCAGGTTCGCGGATGATCGCCTGGCGACCTTCGCCATCTCGTTCGGCGCGCACGAGTACAATCGGCTGGATCTGGTGGGCACGACGGGCCACCTGGCCCTCGACCCCGCCTACTCGCACTCGACCGCGCTGAAGCTCGAGGTCGACAGCGAGGACAAGACGCACGGACACAAGTTCGCGCACCGCGATCAGGTCGCGCCCGAGATCATCTATTTCAGCGATTGCATCCGGGAGAATCGCGAACCGGAGCCTTCGGGCGAGGAGGGACTGGCGGACGTGCGCATCATCGGCGCCTTGCAAGAGTCCGCAGCGACCGGTCGCAGCGTAGCACTCGAGCCGCTGAAGAGGGACCGGCGTCCGGAGCCGTCTCAGGAAAAGCAGGTCGCGCCGCCGCGCAAACCAAAGCTCGTTCGAGCGGAGCCTCCGCACTGATGGCCGCGCGCGCAATCTGGAAGGGCAGCATCGCCTTCGGGCTGGTTCAGATCCCGGTGAGCCTGAAGGCCGCCGAGGAGCCCGACGAGCTGTCCTTCGATCTGCTCGACAGTCGCGATCTTTCGCCGGTCGGCTACCAGCGCGTGAACAAGCGCACCGGGCGCAAGGTGGACTGGAAGAACGTGGTCAAGGGCTACGAGTACAAGAAGGGCCGCTACGTGGTCGTCACCGACCGCGACTTCGAGCGCGCCAACGTCGAGGCCACGCACACCATCGACATCGAGCTGTTCGTGGATCCGAGCAGCATCGACCCGCGCTACTTCGAACGGCCGTACTACCTGTTTCCGGACAAGGCAGGCGCAAAGGCTTACGTGCTCCTGCGCGACGCGCTGACTCGAGGCGAAAAAGCAGCGGTGGCCAGAGTCGTGATCCGGACCCGACAGCACCTGGCGCTGATCGTCCCGCAAGACGAGCGCTTGCTCCTGCTACTCCTGCGCTTCGAGCACGAGCTGCGCAGGCCGGAGAAGCTCGAGCTGCCCAGGGGCGGGGCCAGGAACGTGACGGCGAAGGAACGGCAGATGGCCGAGACGCTGGTCGAGAGCATGGCGGGCGAGTGGCATCCCGAGAAGTTCAAGGACACCTACCGCGACGACCTGCTCAAGTTGATCCGGGACAAGGTCAAGCACGGCGAGCCCGAGGAGCCGGAGCCGGAGGAGGAACCCCAGCGCGGCGCCAAGGTCATCGACCTGGCCGAGCTCTTGAAGCAGAGCCTGAGCAAGAAGCGCAAGCCGGCGCGTGCCACGAAGAAGCAGCGGACGCGCAAGGCGACGGCGCAGCGCAAGCTCAAGAAATCCGCGTGAGGAGCGCCATGGGGCTCGAGCATTACAAGAAGAAGCGCGATTTCGCGAAGACGCCGGAGCCGGCCGGAGCGCGGCGCCGTGCGCGCAAGAAGCAGCTCAGCTTCGTCGTGCAGGAGCACGACGCCAGGCGCCTGCACTATGACTTTCGCCTCGAGCTCGACGGCGTGCTGCTCAGCTGGGCCGTGCCCAAAGGCCCGAGCCTCGATCCGAGCGTGAAGCGCCTGGCCGTGCAGACCGAAGATCATCCGCTCGAATACGCCAGGTTCGAGGGCACGATCCCCGAGGGCGAGTACGGCGCCGGCTCGGTCGCGATCTGGGACCACGGTAGCTGGACGCCCGAGGGTGACGGTTCACGCAACTATCAGCGCGGCCGCCTGACCTTCAGCTTGCACGGCGAGAAGCTCAAGGGCCGCTGGCATCTGGTTCGCACTTCGCGGGGCAGCCAGCGCCCGAGCTGGCTCTTGTTCAAGGCCGACGACGAGCAGGCCCGGCATGGCAGCGAAGCGCCGCCGGCGCGCAACGAACCACGAATCGAGCTGACCAATCCCGACAAGGTGCTCTACCCGGAGCAAGGAGTGACCAAGCGGGAGCTCCTTGGCTACTACGCAGCCGTCGCGGAGCTGATGCTTCCCCACGTCGTGGACAGGCCGCTGATGCTGAGGCGCTGTCCCGAGGGTCGCCACAAGGACTGCTTCTTCCAGAAGCACGCCGGCGTCGGCCTGCCCGCCGCCGTTCGCACCTTCACCGTGCAGGAGCGCGGCAAGCAGGCCGTCTACACCTCGATCGCGGACGCCGAGGGGCTTTTTGCGCTCGTCCAGCTCGGAGTGCTCGAGGTGCACACCTGGGGGGCGCGCCGCGATCGCCTGGAACGGCCCGATCTGCTGGTGATGGATCTGGATCCCGATCCGGCGTTGCCGTTCAGCGACGTGATCGATGGTGCGCTGGCGCTGCGCGAGCTACTGCTGGAGCTCGGGTTGCAGAGCTTCGTCAAGACCACCGGTGGCAAGGGTCTGCACGTCACCGTTCCGGTCGAGCGCCGCCACGACTGGGACGAAACCAAGGCGTTCTGCAAAGCGCTGGCCGAGCTGCTCGAGCGCGCCGACCCCAGGCGCTTCGTCGCCAGCATGAGCAAGGCCCGGCGCCAGGGGAAGATCTTCGTCGATTACCTGCGCAATGCTCGCGGGGCGACCTTCGTCGCTCCGTACTCGACCCGGGCGCGGCCTGGGGCAACCGTCGCGCTACCACTCGACTGGGGCGAGCTCCGCCCCGGCCTTGCGCCCGAGAAGTTCACGCTGCGCAGCGCACCGGAGCGCCTGGCTGCGGTTCGTGATCCCTGGGCCGATATCGGGAGCGTGCGGCAGTCACTGACCAGCGCGATGAGGCACAAGCTCGCGGGCTGACGTGGAGCCTTCAGCCTGCCTTCGGGCGCTCCACGGGCTCCACTGCGATGGTCTCGCCAGTCGTGCCCACCTCGACGGTGGTGTGAACCACCCGCCGCGGTTTGCTCTGAACGGAGATCGGCCGCGGCCGGGTGCGCGGTGAACGCGGCAGCCGGACGGTCAATACTCCGTCACGCAAATCCGCCTCGATGTGCTCGGTCTCGAAGGCATTCGGCAACAGGAAGGAGCGGGAGAATGCGCCGTAGCAGCGCTCGATGCTGTGGAAGCCGAGCTGCTCCATGCTGCGCTCCAGCCGTCGTACGCCGCTGATGGTGAGCCTGCTTCCGTCCAGACCGATCTGAATGTCCTCGGGCTTGAGCCCTGGAACCTCGACGTAGATCAGCACGGCCTCACGAAACTCGTAGACGTCTACGGGCGGCTCGAAGGCTGACTCGGCGGGGGCCTCGCTGGGCAGTACAGACGAGACCGACGAAGCGCACTCCGCAACATTCCAGCGCGGGACCATCACGTGCCTCCTTTGACGCGAGCTCGGAGCGTGTTTATTTTCGCTGAGACCAAGCCGTACAGCGACCTTTGCAAGCAACCAGCGCGAAGAATTCGCATGGCCAACCTTCTTTGAGAGGGTTGCCATTTTCGTGCCGAGACTTACTTGCGCGAGCCGGGGCGGATAGTGCGGCGCAGAGCGGGTGAGGCGCGCGGCCGGCAATGCGGAGAGTTCATAATGGCTGTGGCTTCTTGCTACGTGCGAGGCCGGCGCAGGCTGCAAGATTGGCCCATTGGTTGCAGTTCCCCAACGTTGGTAACCCTGACCAGGAGGACACCATGGTCGCCAGGGCGGACGTTGGCTACGAACAGAGACCCGAAGCCAGGATCTGGGCCGAACCGAGCTATCAGGCCTTCCGTATCCTGCATTTCGGCATCGCGGTGATGGCCACCATCGCCGGCGTCGACAAGTTCACGAACTTGCTGACCGACTGGGCGAAATACCTGTCGCCTGCCTTCGCGGCTGTGAGCCCGCTCTCGGTCCAGTCCACCATGTACGTGGTCGGCCTGGTCGAGATCGTCGCCGGGTTCCTGGTCGCGCTCGCACCCCGCGTCGGCGGCTACGTCGTGGCCTGCTGGCTGGGTGGCATCATCCTCAACCTGGCGCTGCTCGGCGGCGTCTGGGATGTTGCCTTGCGCGACCTCGGCTTGATGTTCGGCGCCCTGGCTCTGGCCCGGCTGGCGAAGCTGCATCACAAGCTCTAGCCGCGGTTGAGGCTTGAGGCCGTCGACCCTTCTTGGCATTCTCGCCACGAATCGATGGCACGCGTCCTCCTCGCCTGGGAGCTCGGGGCGAACTTCGGCCACATCTCCGGGCTGGCCCCGATCGCCTCCGAGCTACTCGGGCGCGGCCATGAGGTCATCGCTGCGCTGAGCGACATCCAGGAGAGTCCGCGTTTTCTCTCGCCCGACGTTCAGCTGTTGCAGGCGCCCCGGTTCGCGCTCCCCCGGGCCAGCAAGGCAGGCCAGCCCAGACCGCAGCCGCCCCGTACCTACTGTGACGTCCTCAACGCCAGCGGCTACGAGGATCCGGACCAGCTCGCGACCATGGTCCGCAGCTGGCGCGCCCTCTTGCGCCTGATCGGACCGGACCTGGTGGTCTACGAGTCGGCGCCCACGGCGTTGCTCGCCTCGCGCGGGCTCACCTTCAGGAAGGTGGGTTTCGGTTCTGGATATTCCGTTCCGCCGCGCGTCTCGCCGCTGCCGGCGTTTCTGCCGCAGCTCGGCTTGCCCTTCGCGGAAGCCGAAAAGCGCGAACGCCAGCTGGTTCAGGCGATCAACGAGGCGCTCGCCCGGAGCCAGATCCCGGCCATCCGTAGCATGAGCGAGGTGTTCGAGCTCGATGCGACGCTGATCAAGAGCGTGCCGGAGCTCGATCAGTACGGCGAGCGTTCGGACGTCGACTACGTGGGGCCCTCGTACACACTCGATACGGGAGGGGAGGTGGATTTTCCCGCCGGGGATGCGCCAAGCGTCTTTCTCTACCTCCGTCCGCCCCATGCGGGTGCCATCGATGCCGTGATCAACGAGCTCGTGCGCGCTCCGCTCCGCGTGATCGCGGTGCTGCCCACGGCTTCGAACGAACAGATCGCCCGGCTGCGCTTGCCGCACGTCAAGGCCAGCACCAGACCGGCAAAGCTCGATAAGTTGACGCGGTCAGCGGAGCTCGCGGTGTGTCACTCCGCCGTGGGTACGGGTGCGGCTTTCCTCTTCGCCGGTGTGCCCCTCGTGCTCCTACCCACCACTCTGGAGCAGGAGATGAGCGCCTGGCGCGTGGCGCAGTCGGGTGCCGGTGTGATCTTGCCGGCCAACCAACCCGTCAGTATCGCGTCGGCCATCGAGCGTGCGCTCGCTCGAACGGAGCTGCGCGAGAATGCGCGCAAGCTCGCGCAGAGGTACGGCGCCGAGGGTGAAGCCAGTCGTGTGCGCCTCGTCTGCGATCGCATCGAGCAGACGCTCGAGCGTGGCGGGAGCTGAGCTCAGCGCCGCGTTTCGCCGGCGCCGAGGAGCGTCGCGAGCTCGTCGACACTGGCGCCGCGCTCGAGTGCCGCCAGGGCCTCGTCCTCACGGTTCGGAGCCTTGCGCTTGCCGAGCAGGCGGCCGAGCCAGGATCTGCCGTCCCGCAGCGGAAACCGCCCTGCGGCGACGCGATCGAGGTCGTTCTTGAGCGCGCCGACCATGGTCGGGCTCTCGTCGACGACCAGCCAGGCGCTGTCGACCAGCGCTTGCTGCGTCGCGCCGAGCTCGGCGCGGGCGGCTCGCGGCGTGAGGCCTTCGCGCGCCAGGAACAGGCTGAACAGAACCGAGAGTGAGCGACAGTCGAGGGCCGTGGCACGGCCCACCGACGGCCCACCGCAGCTCTTCTTGTAGAGGTACGAAGCCTCGAGCAACAGCACGCCGAACCCGAGCCCGACGGCGGCCACCTCGGCATGCTCCGCGCTCACCTCGTTGACCTCGCCGCTCTCCATCCAGAAGACCGCCGAGAGCGCGGACGCCAGACGAGCCGTGAGCACGATCGGATCGGCGAGCTCCTGTGCGGGGACCTCGAGCAGCCACTCGCCATCCTGTCGCAGTGTGCGCGCTCGCCCGCCGCTCGACGGCGCCGGGCTCGTCCCGCAACCGCCAGTACCGCAGCTGCCCTCGCCGCAGCCCTCGGCCTCGGCGCCCACGAGCCGTGCCCCGACCGCGACGTCCAGGCCGGCATAGCCCGACAGCCGCGCCACCAGCGCCTCGATCGAGCCCTGGTCGCCGCGAAACCGGTCGGGGAAGAAGTCTCCGTTCGGCAGAATCAGGAGCGGATCGCCCGTGCGCACGCCGAGCGATCGCACGACCTTGGCGTATTCGCTCGCCAGCAGCGTGACTTCACCTTCGCCGATCGGGTCCACGTCTTCAGCCTATCCGCAAAGTCCCCCGCGCGCTACGCGCCGAGCGCCGCCGCCAGGGCAGCCTGGTCTTCGGCGGGTAGTCCGTGTGCCGAGCGCTCCAGCTTGGCCTTCAGCCCCGCTTCACCGAGGTAGGTGGCCGCGCAGCGTAGGTGGAGGTAGCTGACCGTCGGCATCATGCCCTCCTGATCGCGGTCCACGCCGACGCGCAGCTCGCCCTTGGGGATAGCCTCGTGGCACTGCTGGCAGTGCGCGCGGGCGGTGGGTGCGCGGTCGACCTTCTGCACCAGGGCAAGCTTCTCGTTTTCCTTGCCGTTCTCGATCACAGAGACGAGCGCCTCGCGTTCCGGCACCTCGCCGTCGAAGCCGGCGAGCGCGGCGTCGAGCTTGGCCGGCAAGCGTTCGGCAGCGCAGGGCAGGTGGTTCCAGAGCGTCTGCTCACCTTCGCCGAAAGTGCTCGGTACGCGCTCCCCGAAGCGCAGCTGCCCCTTCTCGATCTTTTCCCGACAGCGGCGGCAGCTCGCGCGCCCGGTCGACGCGGCTTCGATCGTGTCGCTCATGCGCGCATCGAGCCGCGCCGCCCGAGCGGCGTCAATCGCGCTCAGCGCACGATGGAAATGCGGGCGAACATGCGCAGGCCGGAGGTCAGGATGAACTCTCCGTTGCCCGCGTGGCCGGGAGCCGGGGCATCGGACGAGTACTTCTCCTTGTCGGTCTCGACCTGCGAGAGCCTGGCCTCGATCTTGAGCCGCTGCCGCCCGCTCTCACGCGCGCTCGGTGCCAGCGAGAACGTTCCGCTGCGCAGCATCGTCACGCAGCGCTCGACCATGCGCCGCAGCGGAGCCGGCTGCTTCTGGCTCTCTTTCGGGTCGACGTAGACGAGATCGGCCAGCTTGCCCTGCTCGTCGACGATGAGCTCGATCACGAGCTCTCCCGCGTCGCCGAGCGGCAGATCTTGCCAGGTGCTGTCGCGCCAGCCGGCTTGGGGCAGCGCTCGTGCGAACGCCTTCGGCAAGTGGCGTA
>DATLIL010000654.1:0-12964 GCA_035539475.1 Polyangiaceae bacterium | reverse complement strand
CGCACGTCGACCTGGACGTCGCGGGTCTCGCCCAGCCGCCGGATCTTCTCGTCTTCCAGCACGCGCAGGAGCTTGACCTGCAGGCCTAGCGGTAGCTCACCGATCTCGTCCAGGAAGAGCGAGCCGGTGGTGGCTTCCTCGAACAGCCCGCGCCGATCGTGGATGGCGTCGGTGAAGGCGCCCTTCTTGTGACCGAAGAGCTCGCTCTCGAGCAGGTTCTCGGGGATGGCGCCGCAGTTGACGGCGACGAACGGTCCGCCGCGCCTGCTGGACCGACGGTGGATCGCGCGCGCGATGAGCTCCTTGCCGACGCCGCTCTCGCCGGTGACGAGCACCGTCGTCTTGTAGTCGGCGATCTTGCTGATGGTGCGAAAGATGTCGGTCATCTTCTGGCTCTTGGCCAGGATGTCCTCGAACTTGTTCTCCTTGCGGATCTCGTCGCGCAGCGCGCGGTTCTCGCGGCGCAGCGACTCGCGCTCCTCGGCCTTGCGCAGCGTGAGCACGACCTCGTCCGGCTTGAAGGGCTTCTGGACGTAGTCGTAGGCGCCGGCCTTCATCGCCTCGATCGCGAGGTCGGTGTTGCCGTAGGCGCTCATCACGATCACGGTCGCTTCGTTACCCTTGGCCTTGAGCGTGCTCAGCAAGTCCAGCCCGCCCATCTTGGGCATGCGCACGTCGGTCAGGATCACGTCGGGGCCGAAGGAGTCGACCAGCCCGAGGGCCTCTTCGCCGCTCGAGGCGGTCTCGACCTCGTAGCCATGACGCTTCAGCAGGGTGCGCAGCACCAGCCGGAGATTTTCCTCGTCATCGACCACCAGAACGCGTCGCACTGTGAAAAAAATGCTAGCCGCCAGCCCTCCGGCCTGCAACGCCTTCATAGCGCGGGGCTGGAAATGGCTGCCCGGGTCTGGTACGCCGGGCCGATGTTGTGCGGACTCGACCAGCTCTACACCGGCGGACTCTCCAACCTTCGCCGCAGATTGCGTAGCTCGAGGATGGCCGTCCTGACCCACGCCGCGGCGGTGGACCGCCGGGGGCGACAAACGCTCAGTGTGCTCGAGGAGCTCGGCGCGACCCCGCGCATCGTGTTCGCCCCGGAGCACGGCTTCGACGCCGACGCTCAGGCTGAGGAGGCGGTCGCTTCGCGCGGCGCTGCCGAGAACGGCGAGGCGGTGCCCTTCGTCAGCCTGTACGGCAGCTCGCGCGAGGCGCTGGTGCCGCAGGCCGAGCACCTCGAGAACATCGAGCTCTTGCTGATCGACCTCTGCGACGTCGGCTCGCGCTACTACACGTACGTGTGGACGGCGCTGCTCGCTGCCCGCGCCGCCGCCGAGCGCGGCATCCACACCGTGGTGCTCGATCGCCCGAACCCGATCTCCGGCGATCCTGCGACGCTCGAAGGGGCGCCGCAAGAAGAAGGCTTCAAGTCATTCGTCGGTCTGGAGGCGCTACCGATCCGGCACGCCCTCACCGTCGGCGAGATCGTGGCGCTGTTCCTCGAGCGCGACGGCCGCGCCCTCGGTGGCGAGGGAGCGCTCAGCGTGGTCGGCGTGAAGGGCTGGGAACGTTACCGAACCGCGGATGCCTGGGGCCGTCCGTTCGTGATGCCGTCACCCAACATGCCGACCGTCGAGACCGCGCTCGTCTACCCGGGCGGCTGCCTCGTGGAAGGGACGAACCTGTCCGAAGGGCGCGGCACCACGGCGCCGTTCCAGCTCGTCGGTGCGCCGTTCTTGAACGGGCCTGCGCTCGCCCGCGCCATGCTCGAGGCGGGCATGCCGGGCTCGATGGTGCGCCCGGTGACGTTCAAGCCGATGTTCGAAAAACACGCCGGAAAGGCCTGCCAGGGCGTGATGCTGCACGTGACCAACTCGCAGCTTTTCCGCCCGATCGAGACGTACCTCACGCTGCTCTGCCTGGCCAAGGCACAGGCCCCTTCGGAGTTCGAGTTCCGCACCACGCCCTACGAGTTCGAGAACACGACACCGGCGTTCGATCTGCTCACCGGCTCGGCCAAGGCTCGCAACGCCATCCAGGACGGCGCCCGCCCCGAGGACGTCATCGCCATGGTCTGCCCCGTCGACCCGAGCTGGCAAGAGACCGTGCGCGAAGCCGAAGGGCGTCTCGAACGCGCCGCCTCGTGAGCGCTACGGAGAGCCCGCGCTCACGGGCTCACTCCCCGGAAGTGGCGCTGCTGGCTTCGCGCACCAGCGCTTCCAGGGACATGGCGTCGATCGGCTTCACCAGGTAGTCGTTGAAACCGGCGTCGTTCGCCAGACGGCGAGTGCGGGGGTCGTGGAAGCCGGTCAGCGCGACGAGCCAGCTCTGACTCAGATCGGAGCGGGCCCGCATCTGCTGCGCGACGTCGAAGCCGTCGCAATCGGGAAGGCCGATGTCCAGCACGACCAGGCGCGGGCGGAACGCCTCTACTTGCTCGATCGCAGCGCGCCCGTTGGCCGCCACTCGCACTTCGCAACCGTGATCGGTGAAGGCGTCCGCGAGCGTATCGGTGGTGTCGCGGTCATCGTCGACGATGAGGACCCTGAGCGCCATGGCTCCTAGCCATAGCGCGAGAGCTTCGATCGCCGAAGCAAGAAAATGCGGCATTTTCGCCACAGACCCGTGGCACGGTGTGACTCTACAAGCGATCGACGGCTTTCTTGGCGATGGACCGCACGAGCGCCTTGTCCTTCGGTCCCTTGTCACTCGTCTGTGCCTGGACCCAGAACGTCACATCATTCTTCTTCACGTACAGGATGAAGCCCGTGCTGGAGTTCTCGGACTGAAACGCAGCGTCGCCGATCCCGGGCACCGGCGTCCCCGCGATGTTGGGATCAGGGTAGCCCGCGCCGAAGGCCTCGTGGCGTGACGGCACGTCGATCGTGAGCCTGACGAAGCCGGGCTCGGCGCCGCGATTGTAGGTGCACTCCACGAGCGGCGAATCCTTCTGCTCGCCGTCTTCCGGTCTCTTGACGTTGCGCAGACCTTGCTCGCCCAGTGCTGCGACGACGTCGGCGCGCTCGAGGAGCAGGCACGCCTTGTTCGAGGTCCAACCTCCCGCCGCCAGCTTGCGTCTGGAAATCGGAGCCGCGCTCGCCGACGGTGCGGGGCGCTCGACCTGAGTGGGACTCGATTTGCAGCCGAACGACAGGCAGCAGGCGAGCGCGGCGAAAGAGCCCTTGCGGACGGTCATGGCTCAGCTTTAGCCGGATCTGGCTACGGGATCACGGCAACCTTCAGCTCTTCGAGCCCGGTGCCGCCTTCGACTACCTCGGCCTTCACGTTGCCCACGCCGAAGCAGTACCACTTGTTTTCGACCACGTCGGGCTCGAGCCCGCTCCAGTCCTTCGTAATCAGACATTCACCGTAGTCGCCTGCGAGCACCGCGACGTCCACGTCGACCTCGAGGATCTGTCCCCAGTCCTCGGCCTCGCCCTCGTAGAACTCCTGGCGGTATGGCTCACCAGGGACGGCGTCGGCAGGCATGACGATGCCGGGCAGCGCGCCGTCGACTCCTGCCTCCCACGATCCGGCGGGGTCCGGATTGCCCGCGTCGTCGTATTCGACCGTGTCTTCGCCGAAGTACCAGACGTTGCCGGCGTCGTCTTGTGCGTACCAGTCGTACGTGTCCTCCACGACCACGCCGTCCTCGTCGGTCAGCTCATCGTGAACGACCACGCACTCGACGCCCATGATGGTCTTGGTGTCTTCGGTCACGACGACGCGAACCGTGTCGACCTCGTCCTCCACGTAGGTGAGCTCCATGCCCGGGACCCAGGGCATGAAGGGGTTGTCGATCGTCGTGGAGCTCGAGAACTCCGCCGGATCGATCATGGGGTCGTAAGCCCCGGCACCAGGTGCCGCGTCATTTTTTGCCTCGTCGTCACCGCACCCCGACAAACCGACGAGCACCACGATCGGGAGCACCGCTAGAAAAAAGCGTCGCGCCATGTTTCCTCCTCGCCTTCCGGCCGAGCCGCTCGAAGGCGCCCCAGCGCAACACGAACAGTGCTCCCCCGCAAGGCATCACGGCCGGCACTGCGTTTGCCCGGGTTTGTACAAGTTTGGCATCCCGGCCGCGGCTATCGCAGGGTCTGAGAAACCGTGGCGCCAGTGACCACTCAACAGCAGATGTCGCCCCGCATTCTCGTCGTCGAGGACCACGAAGACTCCCGCGAAATGCTACGAGAGCTCCTCGAGCTCCTGGGAGCGACCACACTCGTCGCAAACAGCGTGAACCAGGCACTCGAGCTGGTGGACGAGGGACTCCAGATCGTCCTTTCCGACATCGGGCTGCCCGACGTCGACGGTTACGAGCTGGCGCGCCGCCTCCAATCCCACCCGAAGCGGTCGAGCATGCGTCTCGTTGCCATGACCGGTTATACGCGAGAAACCGAGCGCGCCTGCGCCATCGAAGCGGGCTTCGACGACGTGCTCACCAAGCCCCTCGCGCCAGGAGCACTCGAGGCCCTCGTTCGCTCGAGCAGTGACGTATCATCGCAGTGACGGTCGTGCTGATGCGTGCGGGGGATGCACATCGCGACCACCTGCCACGGCCGTTCGAGCGCGACCTACGACGATAACGTACGTGGGTCCACGGAGAATGGCATGCGCCTCGCACGACCAAGAGATCCGAGCGTCTCTGTCGGCGTTCGGGAGGTGAGTGCGTATGAGAACCAGGGTCTTGATTGCAATGTCCCTCGTCTTGGCCGCAGGCGCTTGCGGTCGGACGGAGCGAGAACGGGCGAGACACGAAAGGGCTGACGCCGAAAGGCGAAGCGAGGAGTCCCGTACCGCCCAGGAAGGCACGACGGGTGTGACGCCGGAAATGACACCTGCGTCGAGAGCCGAGAAGCACATCAAGGGAGACTTCCGGACCATCGAGGGTCAACACCTCGCTGGCAAAACGGAGTTCACGCAGTCGCCTTCGGGCGTGATGCTGGCCGTCGAAGTCGAAAACGCGCCGCCAGGCGAGCACGAGGTTCGGCTCTACCAGCACGCCGACTGCAGCAATATCGCCAAGGGCAGTATGGGTCGTCCGTTCGCCATCGGCGAAGAGGACCGTGGTGAGACCGCCAGGGAGCGCCATCACGGCGACCTCGGGGTCATCGAGGTTGGCGAGGACGGGAAGGGCAAGCTGTATACGACTCTCGAGCACACGAACCTGACGCCGGGTGACAGACACTCACTGTCCGATCATTCGGTCGTGATCTTGGCCCACGGCCTTGAAGAAGGGCACACCCATCGCCTGTGCGCCCATGAAAGAGTAACGCGCGACCGAGCACCGGCGCGCCTCCACGGGGCGCGCCGGCAAGCTGCACTGTTGCCGCCTGCCCTCCCCCGACTCTCGATTGCTGCCGACGAACAACTGGCCGAAATCCGGGGAATCTCGTGCCATCAACTCTTGGGGGTACTGCTCTCGGAGCAGGATGGGGTAATTAGTCCCGGCTGAGCGTCGAGGAAAGTGATGGCGGCTTCCAACTCGCTGAGCCTTGAACCGGTCCAACTCGGCCCCTGGTTAGCGTCGGTGGCGCCGGCCCAGGACGTCTGGATGGTCGGTCGCGACGGCCGCATCGACGGGCCGTCGCTCGAGCCCGCGCTGGCCGAGGCTGTCGAGGCCCTGGCCAAGCGAGCAGCATCGAGTGGCGAGCCGCAGTCGTCGGAGTTCAAGTCCTCGCCGGCAGAAGGTGGCAGGTACGCCCGTCTATTGGCGCGCCCCTCGAGCAACGGCGATGTCGCTGTGGCAGCGATGTGGCTCGACTCCTTGAGTGCGATGCATACCAGCCTGTCACGGTACGCTCTCGTCTTCCAGGCGACTCGGGACGCCGTTTGGGAACAGAACGTCACCACGCAGGAAACCTGGTGGAACCCCCGGCAGTACGAGATGCTCGGATACGAGCCCGGCAGCACCCGGGCCTCGTACGAGGCGTGGGCGTCTCGCATCCATCCCGAAGACCGCGCGCGTGTCGAAACGCACTTCGAGGCGGCAGTGGCCGCTGGCGCCACGAGCTGGCAGGACGAATTTCGTTTCGTCCGCGGTGACGGCACCGTCGGGACGGCGCTCGACCGCTGCTACATCGAACGCGACGAGCAGGGCCAGCCGCTGCGGATGATCGGTGTGATGTCCGACATCACCGAGCAGCGGGCCGCGACGATTGCGCTGGAGGCCAGTGAAGAACGTTTCCGGCAGCTCGCGACGGCGATCGACGAAGTGTTCTGGCTAGTCAACGCCGAGGGCAACGAACTGCACTACATCAGCCCGGCTTACGAAAGCATCTGGGGGAGAACCTGCCAGAGTTTGTATGACGACCCTCAGAGCTTCACCGCGGCAATCCACGAGGAGGACCGCACGCGCATCGAGGCACGCATGCCCGAGCAGCGAGCGGGTGGCTACGATGTCGTCTATCGAATCTGGCGCGCAAACGGCGAGCTGGCGTGGATCCGCGATCGCGCCTTCCCCATCCATGACGACGCTGGAAAGGTCGTGCGCATCGCGGGGATTGCCACGGACGTCACGGCGCAACGCAACCTCGAGGAGCAACTGCTCCAGTCTCAGAAGCTCGAAAGCATCGGGCGCCTGGCGGGCGGGGTTGCGCACGATTTCAACAATCTGCTCACGGTGATCCTGTCGAGCACGGAGTTCGCCCTGGCTGCCGCGGAGCGGGGCACCCTGCGCAGTGATCTCGAACAGATCAAGGGCGCCGCGGAGCGCGCAGCACGGCTTACCGACCAGTTGCTGGCCTTCGCGCGTCGACAGGTCGTGGTGCCGCGACTGCTGGACCTGAACGAGCTGGCTCAACGCATGCACGGGCTACTGCGACGCGTGATCGGGGAGCACGTCGAGCTCAGCACGGTGCTCGATGCGGGGCTACGCCAGGTCTTGGCAGATCCAGGCCAGCTCGAGCAGGTGCTGATGAACCTCGCTGTGAATGCGCGAGATGCCATGCCGCAAGGCGGGCGACTCACCCTGCAGACTGCGAACATCACCGTCGACCGGGCCTACGCGACCGCCAACGCCAACGTCGAGGTCGGCGAGTACGTCATGATGGCCGTTTCGGATACGGGGTCGGGGATCCCGCCAGAGGTGCTCGACCACGTGTTCGAACCGTTCTTCACGACCAAGGCTCCTGGCCGTGGTACCGGGCTCGGGCTCGCCACGTGCTACGGCACGATCCGCCAGGCTGGCGGCCAGATCATCGTGCACAGCGAGCCAGGAAAGGGCACGACCTTCAAGATCCTCTTGCCCCAGGCGCCCGAAGGACCCGGGAGCGATGAGACCAGCACTACCGTCCCGCGTACCTTGAGCGGAAGCGAGACGGTACTGGTGGTCGAGGACGACCCCGTGCTCCGCGCTGTGGCCGTGCGAATGCTGCGCTCGCGGGGATACGTGGTGCTCGAGGCAGCGTCGGGTCGCGACGCGCTGAGTCTCGCGGCGTCCTTCCCGGGCCCAATCCACCTTCTGCTCACCGATATCGTCATGCCGCACATGAGCGGCTTCGAGCTCGCCCGCCGCTTGCTGCAAGAACGACGTGACACGTGCGTGCTCTACACCTCCGGCTACAGCGACGAGGCCATCGTGCACCAAGGGGTCGCCGAACCGAGGGGAGAGTTTCTGCCGAAACCCTACGTCGCCACCACCCTGCTCACCAAGGTGCGCGCAGTCCTCGAGGCGGACAGGGTGGCGTGACGTGGGGAGTGCGCGCGATCAGCTCCTACAGTAGTGCCGAGCAACTCTGGTGGTTCCTTTTGACACACCGGCCGGGGTCGACTCGGTCGTGTAGTTGAGGCAGGGTCGGCGACGAGCGGCGGAGCCGCGCTCTCGGACGAGGTAATCTCTTGAGTTTGCTCGACGCTGCGGCGCTGTTGCTCGCGCTCGCGGCAGCCCTCGGGTTGTTCAATCATCACGTTCTGAAGCTGCCCTTCGCGATCGGGCTGCTGATCAGCAGCTTGCTGGCGTCCATCGGCGTGCTGGCGATCGACAAGATGATCCCGAGCCTATCCCTGGCCGAGAGAGCTCGAGGGATCGTGCTGCAGATCGACTTTGCGGAGACCGTGCTGAGCGGGATGTTGACCCTCCTGCTCTTTGCCGGTGCCCTGCACACGGATCTGAGCCGGATGAAGGAGCGCATCGCCGCCATCACCGCGCTGGCTTCGGTGGGCGTCGTGATCAGCACCCTGGTGGCCGGAGGTGTCGCTCACGTTCTTTTCGGATTCTTCGGCATCCACGTCGATCTGATCTGGTGCCTCGCCTTCGGTGCGTTGATTTCGCCGACGGATCCGATCGCCGTGCTCGGGGTGATGAAGTCAGCCAACGCGCCGAAGCAACTGGAAATGAAGGTCATCGGCGAGAGCCTGCTCAACGACGGTACGGGGGTCATTCTCTTCACCGTCTTCACCAGCGTGGGGCTGGCCACCGCTCACGGCGGCCCCGACGCAGCGGCGCACGCCATGAGCTTGGGCAGGTTGGTAACGCTCCTGATCAAGGAGATCATCGGCGGCATCACGCTGGGCCTGGTCGCCGGGTACGTGTGTTACCGCGCGTTCAAGACGCTGGATGAGCCCAATCTCGAGATCTTGATGACGGTCGCGACCGTCTTCGTCATTGGCTCTCTGGCGATCGACTTGCACCTTTCGGGCCCACTCGCCGCCGTGGCCGCCGGGCTCTTCATCGGCAACCGCGGACGGATCAAGGCAATGAGCGAGACGACCGCACAGAACCTCGACGTGATCTGGACCTTCATCGACGAGATGCTCAACGCGGTGCTCTTCTTGTTGATCGGGCTGGAGCTCCTCGCGATCGACATTTCGCGCTACTTCATCTTCGTCGGACTTGCCCTGGTCCCGGCGGTGCTGTTCGCTCGCCTCGTCAGCGTCGCTGGTCCCGTCCTCGCGCTGAGAATGGGCCGTGAGATCGATCCCTGGACGATCCGCATCCTCACCTGGGGTGGTCTGAAAGGTGGCGTCTCCGTCGCTCTGGCCATGAAATTGCCGGAGTTCGACGGCCGCGCCGCCGTTCTCACCGTGACGTACGTGATCGTCATCTTCTCGATCGTGGTTCAAGGCTTGACCGTCGGGCGGCTACTGCGCTGGGCTTACCCCGGCACTGCTTCGACGACAGACGTCTGAGCCTAGACACGCGCGACGGATTGCTTCGAGCTCCAACGATCGACTTCGCGCGTCAGACGAACAAGTAGCGCACTCGCGTTGCGCGAGTTGCGCACCGTTGCGCGGAGCGGCGGACATCGTCCGTCGCTCGCACAGAGAGAATTCGGCGTCAGAACCGTGTGCGTTCCTGGCGAGTCTCCGGGGCACGACCGTTGCAATGACGGATGAATATGAGACGAGCGCCGCGAGCCTTCGGATGGTCCAGTCTCACCACGGCGATGGTCGTCGCAGGGTGTAGTCAGTTGGGTTCCAATGTCGAGGAAGACGAAGACGTCGGCAGCGTCGCACAGGGCCTGACCGTGCTCAGCGGCGTCTACGAGATCCGGAACGTCAACAGCAGCAAGTGCATGGAGGTCGACGACTGGAGCACGCTCGACGGCGCGAACGTCCAGCAGTGGACGTGCAACGCCGCCAACCAGGCCAACCAGCGCTTCATCGTCACCGACCTCGGCAACGGCGAGTACTCGATCGTCAACGAGCACTCCGGCAAGTCGCTGGACGTGGATCCCAACCCCTGCGCCGTGGAGGTGTTCTCGGACATCGATTTCGCCGGAACTTCACAGTGCTTCGGCAGCGGCCATTACGGGACGGTCGACGCCGCGATGAACGATCAGGCGAGCTCGATCAGAATCAAGGCCGGGCACCGGGCGCGCCTGTTCAGCGACGTCAACTTTGCCGGGACGGTCCTCGACCTCTCGACGACCGCCAGCACGACCGACTACGAAGACGCCACGCTGGTCGACAACACCTTCAACGACGTGACGAGCTCAGTGCGCGTCATGACCAACGTCCGGCAGTCGTCGCTGAACCGGGACAACAACGGCAACCTGGTGCCGGCCGGCGCGCACCAGAGGTTCAAGATCGAGGACCAGACCGGCACCGGGGACTACCGTATCCGGCCGGTCTCGGCCACGGCCCTCTGCGTCAACGTGGACGCCGCGAGCACGGCCGACGGCGCGAACATCCACGCCTACTCGTGCTCGAGCGCGAACTCGCACCGCTTCAACTTCAACGCGGTCAGCGGGGCCGCCACGACGGTCGGCGCGGCGACGCTCAATGACGGCTTCGCCTACGCCGACGCCAACGCGCTGATGGCCAGCGGCCTGTACGAGATGCGCGACGACACCAGCTCCGGCGAGAGCGCCTGCCGCTTCGGCGGCTGGGGCGTGGGCGTGGAGCCGCCCGGCGTGAACAACGGCAACCGCAGCGTGCTCTGGCTGCGCACCGACAACGCACAGATCCCCGGCGACGACGACTATCTCGGCGACCGGCCGTGCAAGAGCGGCGAGCTCAGGACGGCGGGCAACTACGGCCCGTACGGCAACATCGAGGTGACGATGTTCGCCCAGGCCAGCGCGGCGAGCATCCCCACACCGGGCGGCAGGACCGGCTTCGTGCTCGGCGTCTACACCGGCGAGGTGACGCCGACGTCGCCGTTCATCACCACCCGCAGTCTGGGTCTCGAGCTCACCGGTCTACGGCCGAATCACGTGGAGACGCTGCTGATCGGCAACAACGACCCGCAGTGCACGACCTTCCACGAGTGCGACGGCAACCGCGTCGCCAGCGCTTCGCCGGGCACGGACTACAGCTCGACGGCCTGGGACGCGCAGGGCGCGCCGATCTTCCACACCTACAAGATCGAGTGGCGCTGGCACAGCATCAAGTACTACGTCGACGGAGTGCTCGTGAACACGTACCGCCGGCCCACGCGCTACGGCACGACGAACTGGCCCGACTCGGCCACCAAGCTGTTCCTGAGCTTCTTCGTGCCCAATCACGAAATGGAGAACAGCTACGGCGGTCCGTGGCTCGAGTCGGACATCGAGGAGGAGATCGACTGGCACGAAGGCATGGTGGATTCGGTCAAGTTCAGACCCTGCAGCGGACCGGACTGCGTGCTGCCATGAGGACCAAGGCCATGAACACACCCATCAATCACTCGGCATTGCGTGTTCTCGGCGGCCTCGGGCTGATGCTCGGCGCGCTGGCTGTCGGTTGTACGCCGGAGCAGCAACAACAGGGTGAGGAGGCCGATAGCCTCGGCACGGTCACGGAGGCCCTGGCCAACGCCACCTATCAGATCAAAAACGTGAACAGCAACATGTGCCTCGACGTCGCAGGCGTCAGCACCGCCGACGGCGCCAAGGTGCACCAGTGGGCTTGCGGCACGGGTGACAACCAGAAGTGGACCCTCACCGATCTCGGCAGCGGGCAGTCCAAGCTCGTCGCCGTGCACTCGGGCAAGGCGCTCCACGCCACCAAGGGCAGCTGCGGCACACCGACCTCGGACTCGTCACCGGCGAGACTGTTCCAGAACCTCAACTATGGCGGAGCCATCGACTGCTTCCAGGGTGGTACGGACTACGCCACGCTGCCGCACTCCGATTGGGCTACCTCACTGAAGGTCGCCTCGGGCTACCGCATGCGGCTCTACGAAAACGGGAGCTTCGGCGGCGCTTCGCTCTATCGCTCGGGGAGCGACGGTGATCTGGTGCCGGACGGCTGGAACGATCGCGCGAGCTCGCTCAAGGTGTTCACCGGCATCCAGCAGGCGAACTACAGCGGCACGTCCAATCAGAAATGGCTGATCCAGGGCACGGGCCCGTACACCATCAAGATGGTCGGGGCCGATCAGTGCGTGGAGGTCGCGAACTCCAGCACCAGTAACGGTGGCGCGGTTCAGACCAACAACTGTACCGGCGCGAACAACCAGAAGTTCACCTTCTCGACGGTCGGCGGCAGCGGTCCGACCTGGAGCTCGGCCAGCGCCTCAGGCGGCATTCCGCAGCAGAACTTCGACACCATCGACTGGAACATCTTCACCACCGGCAACGGCACCTTCAACGAGAACGCCTGCCGTTTCGTGTCGAGTCAGGTCGGCACCTGGGGCGGCTATTTGTACCTGAAGGCGGAGCAGGGCTTCGTGGCCGGCGGCTGGTCGAGCCACGAAAACGCCAACGTCGGGGATCGCTGGTGCAAGAGCGGCGAGCTCCGCACCAAGGCCAAGTTCGGTCCCTACGGCAAGATCTCCGCGCGCATGCGCTCGCCGAACAAACCCGGCTCGAACCCCGGCGGCAAGGTGGGCTTCATCCACTCACTGTTCACGTTCCGCACACCCAAGTCCGACCGCTGGCGTGAGATCGACATCGAGCTCACCGGCCTCAAGCCCCAGCACTACGACACCAACCTGATCACGACGCAGGCGGGCGGCGGCTGCATGTCGTACGACTGCACCTCGAACTCGCAGTCGTCGGTCTGGGTCGACTCGAGCTACTGGTCCACGGGCGCCTGGCACGACTACATGGTCGACTGGCGCTCGCAGTCGATCACCTGGTACGTCGACGGCAAGAAGATCCGTACGCTCAACCGCTCGCAGTTCAGCGGTCCCTGGCCCACCGAGTCGGCCGAGATCCTGATGAACTTCTGGCTGCCGCAGCACAGCATCGAGACGTCCTTTGGCGGCAGGTGGACGGACGCCGACATCGAGGCCACCGACTACTTCGAGGGCCACTACGACTGGTTCAAGTTCGAGCGCTGCAGCGGTTGTTGACGTATCGACGCGCTCCACGTCCATCACTAAGAGCGGGAGGCGCGACGCACGGATCGCGCCTCCCCCCCGGCATCGAAGCTACGGCTCGTAGGCTAGTGTTGCAGGGTCAGTCTGGCCGAAGGTCAGGTACCAGGGCTCCACCACGGACCCGGGCGCGACGAAGTTGGTGAACGGCTTGCCCACCGCACTGACGTCGTAGCGGCGAACCGCTCCGTTGCTGGTGAGGGGAACGAAGAGGGACCCACC
>DATLIL010000653.1:0-8644 GCA_035539475.1 Polyangiaceae bacterium | reverse complement strand
CCGAAGCCGAGATAGACCGTGGTCAGGTCCGTCAGCTGCTCCTCGGTGTCGCGCGAGACGACCATCAGGCCGTGGTGGTCGCGGTAGGCGTGCGCTACCTCGTGGCCCAGCGTGCCGATCAGCATCTCCTCGTCGCGCAGGCTGGATTCGCTCAGGCCGAAGCGACACACGCCGTCCTCGATGCCCATGAACCAGCCCGCAGCGTGGCGCAGAGGATCGTCAGGGTCGTCGCTCTCGTGCACGATGTTGCGCGGGCGCGACGCGCCGATCTCGATCTCGACACCGAGGTCGCCGAGGCCCGCGTACGACAGCAGCCGGCGCAGGAGCACCGCAGCGCCAGAGCCGCGAGGCGGCACCGGGTCGGGCCAGAACTCCGGCGCCGGCAGGAGCAGCGGAGCGGCGAGCAGCGCCTCGGGACCTCGCTGGCGGATCAGGCGAGCCATTCCCGCGAGCAGGTAGTCCCGCTCGTCCGGACCCGGTAACTCGAACGCCTCCGCCAGCACCGAGCGGATTGTCGATCAGGTCGGCGCGCTCGACAACCGGGTGGCGGCTACGGCTCGAGGAACGCCGGGTCTTCTTTGAGGTCGTAGCTGCGCTGGATCTGCGCCTGGCTGAGCGCGACGTTGTAGATGCGGAATTCGCGCAGATTGCCGCCGAAGCCCGGGTCCGCGGCGAACTGTGAGCGGCCGAGCCAGTTGCTGAGATCGCTGATGGCCGAGAGCGAACCAGTGATCGACACGGAGTCTTGCAGCGCGGCGTTGAGGTAGAGCCGCAACTGATTGGTGGAATCGTCGAACACGGCCGCGACGTGGGCGGTGGCCGGGCTCGGGAAATTGACGGGGGCGTCGACGAAGACTTCCGGCGTGTCGGCGCTCGCGCGGTAGCAGAAGCGGAAGTTGTCCACGGCGAGGAAGAGGTACGCGTCGCCGGTGCCCTGCACACCGTCGCCCATGTCGCTGACGCCGAAGTCGAACACTCGCTGCCACATCTGGCCGTTGTTGGCGGTCCAGTTGACCCAGACCTCGAAGGTCGCGTTAGTGAGGCCGCCGAGGATGCCGTCCGGCAGCTCGCCGTACTGTGAGGGGGACAGCGTGAGCAGCCCGTTGCCGGACAGCGTGGTGCCCATCACGGTGCCGTCGGCGGTGCCGACCTTGTCCTCGATCGTCGTGCCGGTGCCGTCGAAGGAGTAGCGGTGAACCAGGGCGTTCTTCAGGCCCGTACAGCCGGCGACCTGCGCCGTGTCGACGTCGGGCACTCCACAGCCACACACACCCGGCTCGGTCTTGTCCGGGTCGTCGGGGCAGGCGTCGCTGCAGTCGGCGCCGGAGCAGTCGTCACCGCCGGCGCCGGCGCTGGCGAGGGTACCGGCGCTGCCGCCGCTGCCCGCCGAACCGGCCGAGCCGCCGGTCCCGCTGGTCGTGCCCGCGGTACTGGTGCTGCCCGAGACCGCGGTAAAAGTCCCCGCCGAGCCTCCGCTGGTGGCGGAGCCGCCGCTGCCGCCGCCGGCCGTGCTCGAGGTCGTCCCGGCCGTACTCTCGCCGGGTTCGACGCCGCTTTCGCTGTGCGCGCAGGCCGCGAGCGCCACGACGCCCAGGGCTGCCCAGGCGGCCACAGTGGAGGAGCTACGGAACGGTTTCGAGGCGAAAGACGTTTGGACCTTCATAGGAACGTGGCCGAGGAGTGGCACCCACGCCACTCGTCGTCTGGGTGAGGCCACCTTTGCCCCCCCGATCGGGCCAAAAACATGATGGTCCACCGGGCCGGGACCACTAAGCTACCGTAACTACTGAAGCTTGGTGGTACCCCTCGAAAGGTCCCGGTGACGCAGGGCAGCAAGCTTCCTATACTTTGGGGCACTTTGCGTCGTTCCCCCTTTATCCTTGCCGTATTCGTTGCTCTGGCTCCGCTCCGTGCGCTCGCCGAAGACGACGTGGCGTCGGCGCAGGCCGCGTTCGCCGAGGCGCAGAAGGCGCAGCTGCGGGGCGACTACTCGCGCGCTGCCGAGCTCTTCGAGCTCGCCGATCAGTCGGCGCCGAGCCCTGCCGCGGTGCGCAGCGCCATCCGCAATCGCGAAACGGCCGGTCAGGACGTGCGGGCCGCCACGCTGGCGTTGCGCGCACTCGAGCGTTACCCCGACGACAAGGACACGCGTGAGCTGGCGCAAGGCACACTCGATCGCCTGACCCCGAAGCTCGCCAAGGTGCGCGCGACGTGCAACGAGCCGTGCCAGCTGGTGGTCGACGGCGGTCTCGTTTCGGCGCAGCCGGTGAGCAGCCGCGAATTCTTCATCACGACGGGCTCGCATAGCGTCGGCGCGCAGTGGTCCGGTAGGCCGTCGGTCTCCAAGCAGGTGGATGGCGTTGCAGGCTCCGCGCAGGACGTGAGCTTCGAGGCACCGCCTCCGAGCGCGAAGCCAGCGGAGCCCGTGGCTCAGCCGGCTGCACCACCCCCGCCAGCGCCCGTCGCTCCGAGCACGAGCGCCACCCTCGACACGCAGAGCAAACCCTCGGGCGGCGGACTGTCGCCGGCGGTGTTCTGGATCGGCACTGGCCTGACCGTGGTGGCCGGAGGCTTGCTGACCTGGTCGGGGCTCGACACGCTCGACGCGGCCGACGAGTACAACGATAGCCCGTCGCAAAAGGGCTACGACGACGGCGTGGATCTGGAGAAACGCACCAACATCCTGGCCGGCACGACGGCCGTGTTGGGCGTGACCACGATCGCGATCGGGCTCTTTGCTACGGACTGGGGCGGGGGTGAAGCAAGCGCGCGGGTGACGGGCGACAGTGTGGCCTTCTCCTACCGCGGAACCCTTCCATGAGTGATAGCGCGCTCTCGCGACGACGGCTCGGGCGCTACGAGCTGATCGCAGAGATCGCCAGCGGCGGCATGGGCATCGTCTGCCTGGCCCGCGCCGTGGGCGTCGGCGGCTTCCGGCGGCTCTTCGCGGTGAAGGTGATGCACCCTCACCTGGTCAAGGACCAGCAGTTCGTGGCCATGCTGCTGGACGAGGCGCAGCTCGCCGCGCGCATTCACCACCCGAACGTGGTCGCGACCGTCGACATCTGCACCGTCGGCGATTGCTACTTCCTGGTCATGGACTACGTCGACGGCTTCCAGCTGCTCGACGTGCTCGAGCACGACGGCATCAGCCGCGAGCAGCGACTGCGCGTGAGCAACCGCATCTTGCTCGACGCCATGGCCGGGCTCGAGGCGGCTCACTCGCTCATGAACGACGACGGTCAGCCGATCGGGCTCGTTCATCGTGACGTCTCGCCGCAGAACATCATGATCGGCATCGACGGCATCGGGCGCTTGACGGACTTCGGCATCGCCCTGGCCGCGTCGCGCATCAGCGCCTCGAGGCCGGGCACGATCAAGGGCAAGCCGGCGTACATGGCTCCCGAGCAGGCGCGCGCTCACGCCGTCGACCGGCGCGCCGACGTGTGGGCGCTCGGCGTGATCCTGTGGGAAGCCTTGACCGGCAATCGCCTGTTCGTCGGTGACACCGAGGCCGCCACGGTGCTCAAGGTCATCGACATGCCGATCGGCTCACCGCAGAGCATCGACCCGGAGCTGCCGGAGGCGCTCTGCAAGGTCTGCCTGCGTGCGCTCGAACGCGACGCGAGCGCGCGCTACGCCAGCGCGCGGCAGATGGCGGGAGAGCTCGAGCGCGCGGCGTCGAGCAGCGGACTGCTCGCCGACTCGCACGAGGTCGCCGACGTCCTGCGCCAGCTGTTCGCGCGCGAGATCGATCGGCGCAAGGCCGCGATCAAGGCGTTCGCCAACGCCATCGGCCCGAATTCGGGGCCGATGGGGCCACGCGACGTGTACGAGCTGCCGCGCCTCGAGGAGGCGGCGAAGGGTGACACCCTGCTCAGCCCGATCCCGCACACGCCTCCCGCAGTGGCGGGTTCACCGCACATCGCCGTGGTGCAGCCGGCGCGCACCGCGGTGGCCGGCATGGAGGCGCTCTCGCAGAAGCCGACGGTACGGGTGCTGACGCCTGGGCTCGCTCCGCGCGACTCGGGCAGCGATCCGACCATGATGGGCGCGAGTGCCGAGGTCCCTGGCCGCTCGCGCTCGAACAAGACGCTGGGTCTGGTTGCCGCGGTGCTCGTGGTCGCTGCCGGAGCGCTCGCTTTCTGGTTCACACGCCAGAGCGGCCCCGAGGTGGGGACCGCCGCGCCATCCGCCGAGCCGCAGGCGACGGAGAGCCCCGTTACCACCGGCCCGGTCGTCACGCCCAGCGCCACGGCGCCAACCCCCGAGGTCACGGTGAGCGCCGAGCCGCCGAGCTTGCCGCAGCCGTCGGCAACGAGCAGCAGCGCCGCACCGGTGCCCGCGCCGCGCCAGGTTGGCGGCAAGAGACCGGCCGCGCCTGCCGGCAAGAAAGAACCCAACTCCAAGACGGGTCCCTCGGGCCCGGTCTTCGAAGAGAACCCTTACGGACTGCGCTGATCATGCCCCTTTGCAATGCTTTGATTCGCACGTCGCTCTGCGCCGTTGCCGTGGCGCTCGGCGCCAGCTGCAACGTCTTCGACGAGAGCAAGATCCCCACGGAAGACGCGACCACTACGCTGTCTCTGGGAGAGGATTGCCTCGGCAGCGACATCCCCACGTTCGAGTCGCTGAACGAGTTTCGCGACATCGATACTTCCGAGCTGAGGAATGACCACAGCAGCCTGTCGTGCGTCGGACGAGCGGACGGCAACGACGGCTTCTTCAAGGTCGCCATGACCGCGGGCAAGAAGTGGCACTTCCACGTGAAGGTCACGCAGGGCACCGAGGCGGACCCAGCCGTCTACGTGCTCGACTCGGGCTGCCAGGACTCGGTCTGCCAGCGCGGCTGGGGCCTCAACGAATGCGTCGTCGGTCAAGACGAGCACTTCTCGTTCTTTCCGCCGCGCGACGGCACCTATCTCGTCGCGGTCGACACCATTACCGACGGCGGCGAGCCGATGCAGATCCTCGCCGTGGAGCCCGAGTGTGGCAACGGCAACAAGGAGCACAGCGAGACCTGTGACTCGACCGAAGGCTGCGACGAGAACTGCCGTCAGGTGCTGCCCGCCGGTGAGGTGGAGGTCGAGCCCAACGACGAGCCCAGGGCCAACGCCAACGTGCTGACGTTCGACGGCGACACCGCGCGCGCCACGGGTCAGATCGGCGGCAAGTGTGATTTCGACTCCTTCGCCGTGACCGTGCCGGCGGACGGCACGATCAACGCCACCCTGACCTCGGGTTGCGGTCTGGATCTGAGTCTGCAGCTCGTCAGGCCCGACGGGCTCACGCCGCTCGGCGATGCCGTCGCAACCAGCGCCGGCGACTGCCCGACCATCAGCCGGGCGAACCTCGCGGCGGACACCTACTTCGTGCGCCTGACGACCCAGCGCGAGGACGAGCCCATGGGCGTCGACTACGAGCTCGAAGTGCAAGTCACCGCGCCCTGAGCGATGCAGACGACCATCGTCGGCTTTCGTCAGGACGACGATGGCGACTGGATCGCCGAGCTCGCCTGCGGGCACAGTCAGCACATGCGGCACCGGCCCCCCTGGCAATTGCGGGCATGGGTGACGACCGAGGACGGGCGCACGGGAAGGCTCGGCGCGGAGCTCGACTGTCCGCTATGCGATCGCCTTCCCCCGGCGCCCGAGCGCTAGCTCACGAAGCCCGGCTGCTCCGGCGCCGCAGCAGCGCGAGCGCACACCCGGCCACCAGCATCCACGCGAGCTCGATGCCACGTCGACTGTTGTCGATGCGACAGCCGCAGCCGCCGCCTCCACCACCGCCGGGGACGTACGGATTGCCGTAGGGAAGCGGTGCATCGGGACCGTTCGGGCCGTCTGCCCCGGGAGCGTCAGGGTCGTCCGCTCGAGGCGCGGGTGTCTCCACGGTCGAGCTGTACGTCTCGACGGCTTCGTCGATGCTCTCGGAGTTGTCCTCGAGGATCTGTCCTGGCCCGCTCTCGCCCTGGCGCAGGATGCGGCGGTTGGCGGGCAGCTCGGCGAGCTCGGCCGGCCAGGCACCGAACTGGCTCGGGCCGCCGCGGATGACGCCGCCTTGCGGTAGCTCGATGCGCCACGGCGCCGTGCCCACGTAGTAACCAGCGGAGCACTCGACCACGCGCTCGGCGGTGTGCACGTTGCTGACGGGCTCGAGATCCGGGTTGAAGGTGAAGAGCGGATCCACCGTCATCTCGGCGGCGGACATGGTGGTGTACAGGCGAGTGACCGACGGGTGGGCGTCGAACAGCTCTTGCACCAGGCGCGCCGGCACGATCACCTCGGTCTCGAGCGCGGCAACGAGCTCGGTCGGGTCAGCCTGCATCGGTCCGAAGCCGCAGAACGGGCACTGCTGCACCTGCTCCACGGTGACCTCCGCGGGCAACGTGACGT
Source organism: Polyangiaceae bacterium (assembly GCA_035539475.1). Lineage (GTDB taxonomy): Bacteria > Myxococcota_A > Polyangia > Polyangiales > Polyangiaceae > PMG-095. The sequence continues at coordinate 2,249 of DATLIL010000653.1, read as the reverse complement.
GCGTCCTGAAGACGTCCCAGAAGCCGTCGTAGGACGAGAAGAGATTGAGCGCGGTGGGGACCAGGTTCTCGCCGAGCGAGGGCGCGTTCTCGACGAAGGTGGTCCAGTTGCTCTCTTCGCCTTCACTCCAGAGCAGGCCACTGAGCGCCGTGGTGGGCTGGGCGTACTCGGTGACGAAGCCCTGACCGCTGGCCTCGTCAGCGGCCGCGATCACCACGGAGTTGTAGGTCGAGTTGGCGTTGAACCAGTTGATGCGCGCTTCGTTGAGCTCGAGCGCGTAGTAGTTCTGCGGCACCGCCTGGTCTTCGGCGAGCACCCAGGTCATCACGCCCATGTCGTCGTTGGCGGCCACGGCGGTGAGCTTGATCGGGATCATCGGCCGCGTCGCCTCGTAGGTCAGCGCGATCGGGCGGATCGACCCGGTGTCTCTGCCCTTCTGCAGGCGCAGGGCGAGCAGGTTCAGGCCGTCTTCGAGGTAGGGGCCGAGCAGGCCGGGCGCGCCCTCGGGCACGTCGTAGCCGTTGTCTCCGAGCCACATCACGGCGGCATCAGCGGGGCTTTCCAGACTCGCGTCGAGCGAGATCACGGTCCACTCGAAGGCGCCGACCACACCGCTGGCCTCGACGGTCACACCGCCGTTACTGCCACCGCCGCTGCCAGCCGAAGCGCCTGGAAAACTCGTCGAGGTGGTGCCACCGGTCCCGACGAGGATCGGCGGTTCGGTATCACACTCGCCCTCGATGCGCGTGGTCAGGGTGTACTGCGGATTCGTCAGCGTCTGCAGTCGGTCGAAGGACGACTTGGAGGCGACGGCTATCTGGCCTTCCTGCGGCACTGACGAGATCGGGAGCAGCCAGGAGAAGTTCTCGGACGGCCCCTGGTACATGATCTCGATCACGGCCGTGACCGTGCCGTCGTCGTTGTGCGCGAAGACGATACGCTCGGCGGCCTGGTTTACCGGGGCCGCCTGAGAGCAGAAGAAGCCGCCACAAGCCTGTGCCGGCGGCGCGAGCGCGCTGCCCGTCATCACCGCTGCCACACCGAATATCGCTGCCCACCGTATCTTCGCCATGGTTCGTCCCTTTCTACGCCTGACGCCGCCGCCGCCGCGCCAGCAACAACAGTGCACCCGCCGCAAACAAGACCTGTCCCGACGGAAGTCGACCGGCCCCTACGCGGCAGCCGCAACCGCCGCCCGGCATGTACGAGTCGTCGGACGGGTCCGCGGCAGAGCTCGGGTCGTCCGGATCGCCGGGGCCCGTAGGTTGGTTCGGCCGGCCCGGAGGATACAGTCCGGGCGCGCCACCATTCGCCGCGAGCGGCGGCGGGATGTCCACGCTGGCGCTGTACGTCTCGATGGCCTGGTCGATCGCCGCCGCGTTGTCCTCCAGCACCCGCCCGTCGCCGCTCTCGCCCTGGCGCAAGATACGGCGGTTCGCGGGCAGCTCGGCGAACTCGCTGGGCCAGCTCCCGAGCTCGGCGGGACCGCCGCGAACGACGCCGCCTTGCGGCAGCTCGATGCGCCACGGCGCCGTGTCGAAGTAGTAACCCGGACCACACTCGATCACGCGGTCGGCGTTGTGCACGTTGCTGACGTTGCCCAGATCGGGGTTGAAGGTGAACAGCGGGTCCACCGTCATCTCGTCGGCCGACATCGTCGTGTAGAGACGTGTGACGTACGGATGAGCGTCGAGCAGCTGTTGCACCAGCCGCGCCGGCGCGATCACTTCTTTCTCGAGCGCCGCGAGATAATCGAGGTAGACGGTCGTGTAGGTCCCGTAGCAATCGTAGCAATCCTGCACGTCCTGAAGCGTCGCTCCCTCGGGCAACGTCACGTGCGCGCTGAAGACGTCCCAGAACCCATCGAACGAGCCGAACGCCTCGATCGATGCTTCGACCGTGTAGAAGTCATCAGTCTGCTCGACATAAGACCATTGCTCTTCGTCGAAGCTCGTCCAGACCTGGTTTGCGAGCGAGCTCGCGGGCTGGGCGTATTCGGTGACGAACCCCTGTCCGCTGGCCTCGTCGGCTGCGGCAGTGACGACGGCGTTGTAGGTCGGGTTCGGATTGAACCAGTTGATGCGGGCCTCGTTGAGCTCGAGCGCGTTGTAGTTCTGCGGGACTGCGCGATCGTCGGCGAGCACCCAGGTCATCACGCCCATGTTCTCGTTGGCGGCCACGGAAGTGAGCTTGATCGGGATCATCGGCCGCGACGCCTCGTAGGTCAGCGCGATCGGGCGGATCGAGCC
>DATLIL010000652.1:0-25730 GCA_035539475.1 Polyangiaceae bacterium | reverse complement strand
GCCGCCGCCCGCCCGCGCGATCCGCGCAGCCCGAGCCCGTCGGCGCGCCCGCGCAACGACGCGACCAAGGAAGACGAGCCAGGTGCCCCTCCGGCGCCGCCGCCATCCGCTCGCCTGCCCGTTCCCGAAGCGCCGCTCGAGGCCTGGCGGCTGATCATCGAGCGCATCGAGCGCGAGCGCCCTGAAATAGCGGCTTTTCTCATGCACGGTGCACCGCTCGAGATCTCGCCGGTCGAGCTCCTGGTGGGCTTCGAGCCACACAGCGTGTTCGTGTCCGAGGTCAGCACCGACGTGGCCCTCACGCTCGTGGCACGCAGCGCCGAGGCTTGCTTCGGTCCGCCCTTCCGCGTGCGCTACGAGAAGGAATCGCCCCGTGCTGTCGGTGCACGGACGCTCTCGCGAGTCGAGAACGAGGCCGAGGAGAAGCGCATCCGCGACGCGCTCGGCCAGGCGCGCAGCCACCAGCGCGTCACCGAAGCCGTCGAAGTGCTGGGCGCGCGGATCAAAGACATCCGTCTCGGTAAGCGCTGACCGCGGCGTGATGCCGCATTGCGGCAGCATTTCGGCCTTGGTGGTGAGGCCGGCGATCGGTTACCTTGCACGGCGTTAGTGCCGACAAGGGGTGCTCGTAGCTGCCGAGCACTCGTGGGAGAGAACCGTCATGGACGTAGTTCGTACGGTTGCGGCGGGCCATTTGATCCGCCTCAGCCGTGTTGCGCGCCATCGCTTGCGACGCGGCAAGGAGAACCAGCCACGCGTGATCGACGGCGGCGGCGAGGAGATCGACCTCGTCACCGCGGGCACAGCCCTGGTCGACACGGAGGACGGCAGTACCGTGTCCGTGAAACGAGGCTCGGTGCTCTGGCACGTGGCGGGCGAGGCCTCGGTTCTTCGCGCTTCCAGCCCGGACGTCTACGAATGTTTGGCTCTGCGCTTCGAGGTCCGCAACAACCCCGGGCGCCGGGTCCCGCGCGTCAGCTGCTGGGCGCACCCGGACGAGGCCGCGGCGTTCGCCAGCGAGGTTTTGCAGGTATTTCAACGCGGTGGCTATGATCCGCTCGTCTTCTGCCACTACGTCTACGGCCGCTTCTTGTGGCACGCGCACCTGGCCATCGAGCGCCCCACGGCAGCCACCTTCCCCGAAGCCCTCTCGCGCGCGCTGGCCGCGATCGACGCGCATTTTCTCGAAGCGGTCAGCGTGGAAGAGCTGGCCGAGAGCATCGGCTACAGCCCGGCCCACCTGCATCACCTCTTTCGCGAGCACCTGCGCCGCAGCCCGTATCAGCTCATCACGGAGCGCCGTCTCGATCACGCCCGCCGTCTGCTGGCCACCTCGGCTCTGACGGTCAAAGAAGTCGGCGCGCAGTCGGGCTTCGCCGACGCCGAGACCTTCAGCCGTGCCTTTCGCCGCCACCTCGGTCAGACGCCGATCGCCTACCGCAAGGCGCATGCGCCTTGTAGTGCGCGATGACCCCAGCGGCCGACAGGTCTCCGTCGTCGCCGATCGCGTCAAGCGCAATCGCCCTCCTCGTCCGTTTGAGATCGCTTTACGGCCGTGGTTACTTCGCGCCCAAGCCGACTTTCGTTTCGTTCTTGGTCTACATCGTTCCTGCGCGTCGTGACCCTCTTCACGGTGTCGAGAACTTCAGCGGAAAACGCCTGTTATCTGGGTAACGCGTTTCGAGACGTGAAGAGGGTGCCGGCGCGCGAGCTGATCTAGCGCGCGGACGTCAACTGGCGTGAAGGGACGAAGAGGGATGTGAACAGTGACGAGGTACCGCGTTGAGCGTCGGCGGCTCCCACGATCTCAACTTTGCTTGGGCAAAGTGTTCGAGTTGCCCCAACCGTTCCGTGCTCGCGCGCGTTGCGCGCTGCGCGCGTCCCGCCTTCCCCAAGCCTCGTGCTCGGCAGCCTGCGCGCGAGGCGGGGAAGGCCAAGCCAGTTTTCAGCGATGGTACGGCCTACCACGGCTCTATGGCGCGGCAGGCAGCGTGAGCGCGGCGTGTTCCCCACCCAGAAAATCAGCCGAAAATCAGCGCTTACGGCCGACGGCGAGGTGGGCCTTGGTGTCGAGCTTGCGCGGGTTCTTGGCGAGCTCGTCGTGGATGAAGGTTCTGGCCTTCTCCGACTGCACCGCCCACTCGGCTTCGCCGAGCTTCTTGCGCAACATGACGAGCGGGGCGCTGCTCTTGATCAGCGCGTCCCACAGCTCGGTGGCGTTGGGAGCGTCGAACTCGTGCACCGGGGAGTGGACGACGACGTCGGCGAAACCGGCGCCCTTCATTTCGGCGGCCACGATCTCGGGGTTCTCCTGGCCGTTCGGATCGTACTTGGGGGCGGCGCGGCTCGGATCGGCGGCGGCGAGGGCGCCGAACATGATCATCATCAGGGACGACTGCGTGACGTCGGCCCAGGTCGACACGACGGCCACGCCGCCAGGCTTGAGCACGCGATAGAGCTCGGCGTAACCCTTGGGGCGATCCGGGAAGAACATCAGCCCGAACATCGAGAAAGCGGCGTCGAAGCTGCTGTCGGTGAAGGGCAGCGCCTGGCCGTCGCCGACGTGGATCTCGACGTTCTCGAGCCCGAGCTTCTTGCTGCTGGCGGCGAGCGCCTTCAGCATCGGCTCCGAGAAGTCGAGGGCGTGGACGCGTGCCACGTCCGGCGCCGCCAGGAGCGAGAGCGTGCCCGGTCCGGCCGCGATGTCGGCGATCACGGCGTTTTCGCCGAGCTCTGCCAGCTCGAGCGCCTTCTGCGAGAAGGGTGCCATGACCCAGTGCGCCTCGGCCGCGTAGCCTTCAGCGACGTCGTCCCAGGGTCCCTTTTCTGCAAACGGGCTAGCCATGGCCGGAAGCCTAGGGTCGCGCGTCGCGAGCCACAATCCCCTCAATCGCCTAGCGGAGCGAACAGGTCTTCGACTTCTTCGGGCGTGAGCGTCGGCTGTTGTTCGGCCCCGCCGCTCAGGAGTGCGCGCGCGATCTGCTGCTTGCGCTGCTGCAGCCGGAGCATGCGCTCTTCGACGCTGCCGGAGGCGATCAGGCTGTGCACGAAGACCGGCTTGGTCTGGCCGATGCGGTAGGCGCGATCGGTGGCCTGGGCCTGCGCCGCGGCGTTCCACCACGGGTCGTAGTGGATGACGGTGTCGGCGCTGACCAGGTTGAGGCCGGTGCCGCCAGCCTTGAGGCTGATCAGGAAGACGTCGGCCTCGCCGCGCTCGAAGGCGTCGATCGGCTTCTGGCGGTCGGCGGTGTCGCCGGCGAGCTCGACGTGCGCGATGCCACGCTCTTCCATGCCCCGGCCCAGCAGCGCGAGCATGCGGCGGAACTGCGAGAAGACCAGCACGCGGCGCCCCTGCTCGAGCTGCTTTTCGAGCAGCGTGAAGAAGGCCTCGTACTTGGCCGACCCCGTCACGCGCCGCGCCGACGGCACGGCGCAGAGGCGCGGATCACAGCACACCTGGCGCAGCTTCATCAGCGCGTCGAGGATGGTGATCGTCGAGCTCATGATGCCCTTCTGGCGGATGGCCTTGCGCACGTCGCCGTGGGCCGCCACGCGGATGCTCTCGTAGAGCTCGCGTTGATCGCCCTCGAGCTCGATCGGCCGCACGATCTCGGTCTTGGGCGGTAGCTCGCGCGCCACCTCTTCCTTGAGCCGGCGCAGGATGAAGGGCCCGACCACGTGGCGCAGCGCCTCGAGCTCGTCCTTGCCGCCGCCGCGCTCGATCGGCAGCCGGAACTTCTCGCGAAAGGCCTGGCGGCTGCCGAGGAAGCCCGGCGTCAAGAAGTCGAACAGGCTGAAGAGCTCGTCCAGGTTGTTCTCCACGGGCGTGCCCGAGAGACAGAGGCGATGGCGCGCGTGAATGCCACCAGCGGCGTGGTTGGCCTGGCTCTGACCGTTCTTGATCGCCTGAGCCTCGTCGAGGATGAGGTAGTGGAACTCGATCTCGACGAGCTTGTGGAAGTCGCGGCAGAGCAGGCCGTAGGTGGTGAGCACCACGTCCGCGCGACGCGCCTCGGCGAGCTTGCTCTGCCGGTCTCCACCGTGCCAGGTGCAGACACTGAGCCCCTGAGCGAACTTCTCGATCTCACGGCGCCAGTTCCCGAGCAGACTGGTGGGCGCCACGATCAGGCTGGGACGATCGGCGCGCCGGCTGCGCTTCTCGAGCACCAGGTGCGCGATCGTCTGCAGCGTCTTGCCCAGGCCCATGTCGTCGGCCAGCACGCCGCCGGTCTCGAGCTCGCGCAGGTGCTGGAGCCAGGCCACGCCCTGCTCCTGGTACGGGCGCAGCGTCGCCTTCAGGCCGATACCTTCGCAGACGGGAGGCGGAGGGGGCGTACTGACGCGGACGCCGTGGTCGCGCACGTGGGTCGCTCCACGCCAGATCAGCGGCGTCTCCTTGCCGCAGGCAGCCTCCAGATCGACGACGAAGCCGGCGCGCTGGCGCGGGAAACGCAGCGCAGGATCGAGCTTCGCCTCGCCGGTGTAGAGCTCGTGCACGATCTTGACCACGGCGCGGAGCCGCTCGGGCGGTAGCGTGTAGTAGAGGTTGTTGCCGAGCGGCAGCGCACGCAGCCTGGCGGGCGTGCGCAGCAGGGAATCCAGGCCCGACTCCTCCGAACACTGCTCGAGGATCTCGAGCAGCGCGGGCAGGATGCTGATGCGCTGCCCTGAAACGTCGATGCCGAGCTCGAGGCTGAACCAGTCGCCCTCTTCTTCTTCCGGCTCGATCGACGCGATCAGCGCGCTGTTCGGCCCAACCACCCGGTAGGGGTAGTCCGGATCGATGCTGACGTCCCAGCCGAGCGCGCGCAGGCGTGGCAGCGCGTGGGCCGAGAACGAACACCAGGCGTGCACGTTCTCTTCGGGGTGGACGACGTAGTCTGCGTCGCAGTCGAACGGCGCCAGGTACTGGTCGGCACACTCGAGCTCGACCGCGCCGAAGCTCTCCAGCACGCACTGCGCCTGCGCCTCGTCGCCGCGGTTGCGCGCCACGAGCTCGGTGCCCCGTTCGGTGAAGACGAAGAAGCGATCGCGGCGATCGGCGGCGCGCACCTCGACGCCGCCGTAGTCGAAGGTGAGCTTGATCAGCGGCAGCACGAGCTCGCTGTCGTCAGCGGCGCGCAGCACGCGCTCGGCGAAGAGCACGAGCCGAGGGGTGAACGAGCCCGGGCGAGGCTCTGGTGCGGTGGTCGTTTCGGTGGCGGAGAGCACTGCGGTCGAAGGGGCGAAATTACTGAAGTTCTGTGCAGATGGAAAGCCCAAGGCTGCGCTCATGGACAGTATCGACGGAGGGTCTCAGAACAGGAAATGAACGATTTCATGTGGTTGCCACGTGTTTGACTTTGGGTCCACCTGATGACACTCTGGCTTTCGTGGACGACAATCTGTCTCAAGTGGGTGACGAAACGTCTTCGAGCTCTGCCATCGCGACGGACGCGGCCGATGTCACGGTCCTCGTGGTGGATGACGAGCCCAGCAACCTGACCTCGCTGCAGAAGATCTTTCAGCGTGAGGGCATGCGCGTCTTCACGGCCGAGAGCGCCAAGCTCGGGCTCGAGGTGATCCGCAAGCACCGCGTGCAGGTGGTGCTCACCGATCTGATGATGCCCGGGACCAACGGTCTCGAGCTGCTCAAGGCGATCAAGGAGATCTCGCCCGACACCGAGCTCGTGATGATGACGGCCTACGGCACCGTGGAGACGGCGGTGCAGGCCATGCGCGAGGGCGCCTACGATTTCGTGGAGAAGCCGCTCAAGCGCATGACCATCGTCAAGAGCGTACGCAAGGCGGCCGAGCGCCAGTCGCTGGTCGCGGAGAACCGTTCGCTCAAGCAGGAGCTCAAGCTGCTGACGTCACGCGAGATCGTGGGGCAGAGCTCGGCGCTGCGTCACGTGCTCGACGTGTCCACGCAGGCCGCGCCGTCGAGCGCGACCGTGCTGGTGCTGGGCGAGAGCGGCACGGGCAAGGAGCTGCTGGCGCGCTACATCCACAGCAAGAGCGCGCGCGCCCAGGGCCCGTTCGTGGCCGTCAATTGCTCGGCCATCCCCGAGGCGATTCTGGAGGCGGAGCTCTTCGGCCACGAGCGCGGAGCGTTCACCGGTGCTGTCGCTCGTCGTGAGGGACGCTTCGCTCGCGCGCGCGGCGGCACGCTGTTCCTGGACGAGATCGGCGAGCTCAGCCCGGCCGTACAGGTCAAGCTCCTGCGCGTGCTGCAAGAGGGCGAATACGAGCCGGTCGGCGGTCACACGGTCAAGGCGGATGCGCGCATCGTGGCCGCGACCAACCGCGACCTGCTCGCCGAGGTCGAGGCCGGGCGCTTCCGCGAGGACCTCTACTACCGCCTGAACGTGATCGCGATCACGGCGCCGCCGCTGCGCGCCAGGCGCGAGGACATCCCCCTCTTGGTGGATCATTTTCTGGGCGTGTACTGCAAGAAGAACGGCCGTGCGCGGCTCACCGTTCCGCGCGACGTGCTCGGGCGGCTGCTCGACTACTCCTGGCCCGGCAACGTGCGCGAGCTCGAGAACGTGATCGAACGCGCCGCCGTGCTATGCCGCAGCGACGTGCTCGCGGTCTCGGATTTGCCCGACGCCGTCGCGCACGCCAGCGCGCCATCGGCGGCTTCACTGACGTTTCCGATGGGCACCCCGCTCGGCGAGGTCGAGGAGCGGATGATCCGCGAGACGCTCAAGCACACCGGGGGCGACAAGGCCCTGACCGCCCAGCTGCTCGGCATCTCGACCAGGACCATCTACCGCAAGCTCGGCGAGGGGGATGAACGCCGGCCGGGAGAACCGGAATAGCCCGTTCCGGGACGCTGTTTTTGACAAGTTGGCAAACTTTGGCTGCTTAGCGGGCTGGGCCTGCCAACCTGGCGAATCGGCCCGCGGACTTCACGCAAGAACCCATGGAAATCCCGACGGTTTCTCGGCTATGAGCGCTGGCACGTCTCTGGCAAACGCCCCTCTGGGCGCTCCCGCACTCACGGACCCCAACACCCTGTGGACTCGCTCTTAAAGAAGTACTTCGCCGCCGTCGTCGTCGCTCTGCTGGCGCTCGCTGCGTACTTCCAGGCGGCGGGCGCGACGCAGCTCGTTGGCGCGGCCTTCGTGTCGTCGTCGGCCAGCGCCGCTCCGGCTCGCCCCGTGCCGACGTTCCCGACCACGTCGCACGAGCGACGGACCGCGCAGCCGATCCTCGATCACAACCCGTTCGATTCGGCGAACCCGGATCTCAATCCCAAGCCGGAAGCCGTGGCGTCGCCGGCCGCCGTGCCGCAGGAGCCGGACCTCAGCGATCCGCTGAGCGCACCGAGCTGCGACGGTATCCAGGCCTTCATCATCACCGAGTCCACCGACCCGGAGTGGTCCGTGGCGGCGCTGCAGGGCTCGGGCGAGCCGCGGCCGCGCATGCGCCGGGTGGGTGACGACGTGGGCGGCAAGCAGGTCGCCTTCATTGGTTTCAACCCGCACGAGTCGAGCCCTTCGGTCTGGCTCGAGCAGGGCGCCACGGTGTGTCAGGTGTTGCTGTTCAAGCGCGCCGGTGTGGCGCCGGCGCCGGCGACAACGGCGGCCGCGCCCCCGCCCGTGGCCAGCGCGCCGCCGGCCAGCACCGGCCGCACCGGTGGTCCGCCCGCCGTGCCCGCCGACATCGCCAGCAAGATCCAGAAAATCAGCGAGACCGAGTACCAGGTCGATCGCTCCGTGGTCGACAAGATCCTGGAGAACCAGGCGGAGCTGATGCGCTCGGCGCGCATCGTGCCCGAGCAGAAGGACGGGAAGGTCGTCGGCGTTCGCATGTTCGGTATCAGGCCCGACACGCTGCTCGGCACCCTCGGCCTGCAGAACGGCGACCGCCTCGAGTCGATCAACGGTTTCAACATGGCCAGCCCCGAGAAGGCGCTCGAGGCCTACGCCCGCCTGCGTACCGCCAGCAGCCTGAACGTCAAAGTCAACCGCCGGGGACAGTCGATGAACATCGACTACCAGATCAAGTGAGAAGCTCGTGAAGTTCCGACAGTTCGTTCCGATGTTCGCCGCTCTGGCCCTGGTCGCCCTGCCGCTGCTCGCGCAGGAACCGCCGAAGACCAAACAGCGCGGCACGCGCACGCTCGATCGCCTGCGTGAGAAAGCCGCGCAGGCTGCCGCCGCCAAGAAGGCCGGCACGCCCGCCGCAGAGACCCCGCCTGCAGCCGGTACTCCCGCTGCTCCCGCGGCGGCGGCCGGAGGCGACGAGCCTCCCGGCGCAAAGGGGCCGCTGCCGCAGTCGATGGACAAGATCGCGCAGGCCACGGACGTGCCCTATCGGCCGAAGCCGGGCGGAGCGCTGGTCAAGTTCAACCTGCAGGACGCCGATCTGGCCGAGCTCGTGAACCACATCAGCGGCCTGACCGGTAAGCGCTTCATCTATGGCGCCAAGGTGAGGCAGATCAAGGCGACGGTGGTCTCGCCGGAGCCCGTCACGCTGGAAGAGGCGTACCAGGCGTTCCTCTCGATCCTCGAGGCCAACGGCATGACGGTCGTGCCGCACGGTCGCTTCTTGAAGATCGTCGACAGCGGCGGCGTCGTGAACCAGCCGACGCCGCTCTACGAGCGCGGCGAGCCCGTGCCCGACTCCGATCGCTACATCACGCGGCTCTACCGCCTGCAGAACGTCTCGCCGGACGAGATCGTGCCGGTGCTGACCAAGTTCAAGAGCAAGGAGGGCGACATCACGGCCTACTCGCAGGGCCGCCTCCTCGTCATCACCGACACTGCCACGCAGGTGCGCCGCCTGATCCGCATCATCGAAGAAGTCGACGTGGGCGGCTCCGGCCAGCGCATGTGGATCGAGCCCGTGCAACACGGCTCGGCGCAGGATCTGGCCAAGCGCGTCAACGAGCTGTTCGAGGTCGGCGGCCCCGGTAAGGACGGCAAGGCGGGAGCCGGCGGCTCGGGCCTGACCCGCGTCGTGGCCGACGACGTGTCGAACTCGCTGATCGTGGTCGGCACGGAAGACAGCTACCTGAAGATGCTCGAGCTCCTGAAGCGGCTCGACTCGTCGGGCGTCGAGTTCGGTCGCGTGCACGTGTTGCCGCTGCAGCACGCCATCGCCGACGAGCTCGCGGCGACGCTGACGCAGATGCTCGCCGGGCAGCCCGCGGGCAAGGGCCAGCAGGCGGCCGGCGGCACCGCCGGCGGCATGTTCGAAGGCGAGGTGCGCGTCACCGCCGACAAGAGCACGAACTCGCTCCTGATCACCTCGTCGAACCGCGACTACGCCACGCTGCGTCTGGTCGTGGACAAGCTCGACCGCCCGCGGCGGCAGGTCTTCATCGAGGCCGTGATCATGGATCTGGCCGTGTCCGACGCCACCGAGCTCGGCGTGGCGTTCCACGCCGGCACGACGTTCGGAACCGCCCCCGATCAGTCGACCCTGCTCGGCGGCTTCCGCGCCGTGGAGTCGGTGGGCTTCCCGCAGAACCCCGAGCTCTTGCAGGGCTTTGCCGCGGGCGTGCGCGGACCCGACCTGCCGGGCACCGAGAGCTTGCTCGGTACCGGCCTCAGCATCCCGGCCTTCGGCGTGGTGGTCAACGCGCTGGCGTCCAGCGGCAAGAGCAACGTGCTCGCCACGCCGCACATCATCGCCACCGACAACGTCGCTGCCGAGATCAACATCGGCGAGAACATCCCGCTGCAGACCAACGTCGGCAGCGGGCTCGGCTCGCTGGCAGGCCTGGCCGGTCAGGCCGGCGCGGGCGGCGCGAGCCAGCTCGGCCTGCTCGGTTCGCTGTCCGGCGGCTTCAGCGCGCCGCGCCAGGACGTCGGTAACAAGATCAAGGTCACGCCGCACATCAACGAGTCGCAGCAGGTGCGGCTCGAGATCGAGCAGGAGAGCAGCGCGGCAGGCGCGGCGCTCGGCGACCTCGGCGCGGTACCGATCACCAAGCGCACGGCCAACACCACGGTGGTGGTCGCCGACCAGCAGACGGTGGTGATCGGCGGCCTGATGAAGGACGAGTACATCACCACTCGCAGCAAGATTCCGATACTCGGCGATCTGCCCGTGCTCGGCGCCTTGTTCCGCCGCAGCGAGACCACCAAGCGCAAGGCCAACCTGCTCCTGATCCTGACGCCGCACGTGATTCGCGATCAGAACGATCTGCGCAAGATCTTCGAACGCAAGATGCAGGAGCGCCAGGAGTTCATCGACCGCTACTTCGTCTTCACCGACACCGACTGGCAGCCGCCGCGCGACTGGTCGCGCACCAACGGTCTGGTCGAGGACATCCGCCAGCAGATGTTCGACCTCGACGAGCAGCTCCTGCTCGAGGCCGAGAGCCAGGCCGGCGAGGCGATCGAGCGCGTGCCGAGCGCGCCGATCGAGCTGCCCGGGCAGGTCCGCGCCGGCGGCGCCACGTTCAGCGGCTCCGGGGCAGCGCCGGCCACGCCCACGCCGGCCACGCCGGCCACCGAGGATCGCCGTAACCGCCGTAACCCGGAGACGCCCAGGCCCGCGACCCCGCCGGCCACGACGCCGCCGCAGGCTCCGCCCTCCGCCCCGCGCGGTGAGCTCGAGCCGCCCATCCGCATCAACCCCGTCGCGCGTAGCGTCGACGTGGAGCGCACGGAGTAAACATGCTGCAGCAGCGCGCTCTGGGTAACCTGCTCGTGCGCCGCGGCCTGCTCGACGCGGAGGCGCTGGAGCAGCTCTTCGCGCAGCAACGCGAGAAGGGCACGCCGCTGACGGAGCTCCTGGTCCAGAACAACCTGGCCAGCGAGGCGACCGTGGCGCGCGCCCTGGCCGAGGAGTGCGGACTGCCCTTCGTGGAGCACGTCGACGTGGACTCCATTCCCGTGGAGACCGCCATCCGCCTGCCCATCGGCTACGCGCGTAACCATCGCGTGATCGTGGCAGCCGAGACCGACGCCGAGGTCAGCGTGATCTGCGCCGACCCGCTCGACACGGCCGGGCTCGACGACGTGCGCGCGGCCTTCAACAAGCCACTCGACCTGACGGTGGCGCCGGCCGAGGTCGTGGTCGAGGCCATCAACCGCGTCTACGAGCGCGGCATGACCACCGGCGAGCTCCAGGCCGAGGGTGAGAAGGAGGACGAGGAAGAGGAAATCGACATCCTCGACTCCGACGACGACGCGCCGATCATCCGCTGGGTGAACGGCCTGCTCTCACAGGCGGTCAAGGAGCGAGCCAGCGATATCCACATCGAACCGGAAGAGCGCGAGGTGATCGTGCGCTACCGCGTGGACGGCCAGCTCTACGTGGCGCGCCGCGCTCCGCGCCAGTTCATCAGCGCCGTGATCGCACGCGTGAAGATCATGGCCGGCCTGAACATCGCCGAGAAGCGCCTGCCTCAGGACGGCCGCATCTCGCGCAGGATCGCCGGCCGCAGCATCGACGTCCGCGTCTCGACCATCCCGACCAGCCGCGACGCCGAGCGCATCGTGATGCGCTTGCTGATGAAGACGACGGTGCTCCTGGATCTGCAGGAGCTCGGCTTCTCGCTGCGTGACTACAGCCTGCTCGATCAGCAGATCCACAGGCCCGACGGCATCATCCTGGTCACGGGCCCGACCGGTAGCGGCAAGACCACCACGCTGTACGCGGCGTTGAACCGCATCAACACGCCGGACATCAACATTCTGACCGCGGAAGACCCGGTCGAGTACGAGATCGCCGGGCTGTCGCAGGTGCACGTCCAGCCCAAGATCGGGCTGACCTTCGCCAGCGCTCTGCGCGCGTTCTTGCGCCAGGATCCCGACGTGATCCTGGTCGGCGAGATCCGCGACCGCGAGACGGCCGAGATCGCCATGACGGCGTCGATGACCGGCCATCTCGTGCTGTCCACGCTGCACACCAACGACGCCGCCAGCGCCGTGACCCGCCTGGTCGAGATGCAGATCGAGCCGTTCCAGGTGCGCTCCACCGTGTCGTCGATCCTGGCTCAGCGCCTGGTGCGCGTGCTGTGCGAGCACTGCAAGGAGCCGTACGAGGCGTCGCAGTTCGAGCTGATGCAGCTCGGCATCGACTACGACCGCAGCCAGCGTCGCTTCGCGCGCAAGCTCTCGCCGCGCTACCAGGTGCACGGCATCGACTACGACCCGGTGGGCTGGTCCGGTCCCGGCATGCCGACCATCTATCGCGCCACGGGCTGCGACAAGTGCGACAACAAGGGCTTCGTCGGCCGCATGGGCATCTACGAGCTCTTGATCGCCGACGACGCCGTGGGCGCGCTGATCCTCTCCAACGCCGACGCTCAGACGATCAAGCGCACGGCTCAGCTCGAGGGTATGGACTCGCTACGCGATGACGGCGCCCGCAAGGTCTTGCTCGGCAAGACCACGGTCGAAGAAGTGATCGCAGCCACCAAAGACGACATCGTCGTCGACAACTGAGCAGCGACATGGCCGTCTTCGAGTTTCGTGGCATTCAGATAGCGTCCGGTAAGGCGGTCAAGGGCTTTCGTGACGCCGACAATGCCAAGACCCTGCGTGCGTTGCTCAGGCGCGAGGGCGTGCTGCTCACCGTCGCCACGGAGGAGAGCGAGAAGAAGGCGGCGCAGAAGAAGAAGCTCGATCTGTTCGCCTTCTTCAAGCGCCCCTCGACGTCCGACGTGGCCGTGATGACGCGGCAGCTGGCCACGCTGGTGCGCGCCGGCGTGCCGCTGATCGAGTCGATCGGCGCCCTCACCGAGCAGGTCGAGAACGATCAGCTCAAGCGCGTGCTCACCACCGTGCGCGAGGCGCTCAACGAAGGTACTAGCTTCGCCAAGAGCCTGGAGCAGCACCCCAAGATCTTTCCTCCGCTCTACATCAACATGATCGCCGCCGGTGAGGCGTCCGGCACGCTCGAGGCCGTGCTCGAGCGTCTGGCCGACTTCATGGAGAACCAGGCCAAGCTCAAGGGCAAGGTACTCGGCGCGCTGGCGTATCCGGTGCTGATGGGCATCTTCGGCACCGGCCTGGTCGGCGTGCTGATGGTGGCGGTCGTGCCCAAGGTGACCAGCGTCTTCGACAGCCTGGGGCAGGCGCTGCCCTGGTACACGTCGCTCTTGATCCTCGTCTCGGACATCGTGTCCGGGTACTGGTGGCTGCTGATCACGCTGATCTCCGGCGGTATCTGGTGGTTCCGGCGCTGGAAGAAGACGCCAGCCGGCAGGCTCAAGTGGGACACGATCCGCATCAGGATGCCGATCTTCGGCAAGCTCAACCTGCTGGTCGCGGTGGCGCGCTTCTCGCGCACGCTGGCCACGCTGCTCGCCAGCGGCGTGCAGCTCTTGCAAGCCATGGAGATCGGCCGCTACGTGCTCGAGAACGCGCGGCTCGAGGCCGTGGTGGCCGACGCCATCGGCTCGATCCGCGCCGGTGACAGCATCGCCGAGCCGCTGCGCAAGAGCGGCTGGTTTCCGCCCATGGTCACGCACATGATCGCCGTGGGTGAGAAGTCGGGACAGCTCGAGAACATGCTCGAGAACGTCAGCAAGTCCTACGAGGCGGACGTCGACACGCGTGTGCAAGCGCTGACCAGCCTGCTCGAACCGCTGATGATCATCGTCATGGGCGGCATGGTGGGCTTCATCGCCATGGCCATTCTGATGCCGCTGATCCAGATGAACCAGCTCGTCGAGTGAAGCCATGCCCAAGGACAGCAATAGCGATCGCCGCATTCTGTTCCCCTGGGAACGGCGGCGGATGCTGCGCCGCTGGCTCGGTCTCGGCCAGCTCAGGCCCTTCTTGCTGCTCGGCGCCCTGGGCGCGTTCGTGTTCCTGATCGCGCTCAGCGAGCGCCGTGCCGCGGGCGAGCGCCAGACGCGCGCCACCCTGGTCGGAGCGCGTCGCGTGGTCGAGTCCTACATGGCGGACAACGACGGCGGCTGCCCGCGCGACATGACGCAGGCGGCCGAGCACGCGCGCCTGGAGCACGCGCCCGAAGACGCCTGGGGGCGGCCGCTCAGGCTGCTCTGCCCCGGTCACGAGAGCAACCCTTATGAACTGATGAGTGACGGCCCCGACGGACAGCCGGGAGGGCTCGATCGGATCGAGTGAGGAGAGACGATGAAGACCTACTTCAAGAAACCAGGCTGGAAAAAGCGTGCGCTCGCGCGCGGCGTGACGCTGTTCGAGGTCATGATCGTGGTCGCGATTCTGGCCATGGTCGCCGGCGGCGTGGCGGTATTCGCGCTGCCCAAGTTCAAAGAGGCTCAGATCAAGGAAGCCAAGACCGGCGCGCGCGTGATCCGCACGGCGGTTCAGCACTGGCAAGTCGCGAACAGCGAGAGCTCCTGTCCCACCATCCAGCAGCTGATGTCCGAGAAGCACCTCGATCCGGGCCAGAACGTCAAGGACCCCTGGGGCCAGGACTACGCGCTGACCTGCTCCGACGACGAGGTCACGGTCGCGTCGATGGGACCCGACAAGAAGAAGGGCAGCAAGGACGACATCAGCGTGCCCGAGGGAGCCGCCGCGACGGGCTCCGGCGACTAGCAACCATGAAGGCAAGCGCCGCCCAAAGCTCGAACCGCGGCATGACGCTGTTCGAGGTGTTGATCGTGGTCACCCTGATCGCGCTCTTGGGCGGCACTGTGCTGATGGGCTCGGGCATGCTCGGCTCGAGCCGTCTGCGCTCGGCGGCGACGCTGATCGTGGCCTCGATCCGGCTCGCCTCGACTCGCGCCAACACCATGGGCAAGCCGACGCGGCTGGTCTTCGACTTCGATACGAAGACCCTCTCGCTGGAGGAGGCGAGCTCGTCGAAGATGCTGCGCGACAAGAAGGCTCCCGCCGGCGGAGCCGCGGCCGCGACCGAGGCCGAGAAGGCCGCCAAGGCCGAGGCCGAGCGCATCCTGGACGGACCGCAGGCGCCGAAGTCGTCGTTCTCCCCGGTCGCGAGCTTCACGACCGACGCCGAGGATCCGTCGAAGGGCCGCACGCTCGGCGCGGGCGTCGACCTGGTCGCGGTCCAGACCGATCACGACGAGGACCCGGTCACGAGCGGCCGCGCCTACCTCTACTTCTGGCCGGGCGGCGTGACCGAGCGCGGTCACGTCCAGCTCAAGCGTCAGGGCGCCGAGGGCGGGCTCACCGTCACGGTGAGCTCGCTGACGGGCCGCGCCACCGTCGTCAAAGGCCTGGTCGACCTGCCCTCGCCGCGCAGCGAGGACGAAGAAGACCAGGGGGAGCGCGACGAGGAATGAAGCGCGCTGCCCGTGGCTTTGCTCGGAGCGTGAACCGCCGTGGCTTCACCCTGCTCGAGGTGCTCGTCGCCGTGTCGATCCTCGGCCTCGGCTTGACCGTGATCCTGAGCTCGCAGGCGAGCCTGTTCGCGACCGCCAATCGCAGCGAGAAGATCAGCGTCGCCACCTCGCTCGCGCGCTGCCGCATGAGCGAGACGGAGATCGAGCTCTTGAAGAAGGGCTACCCGCTGGCCGACGAGAACCACGACGGTGACTGCTGCGGCGACGACTCGGAGGAGGGCTTCTCGTGCTCCTGGAAGGTCGAGCGCGTGAAGCTGCCGGAGGCGTCGCTCACCGGCGACACGGACGGAGGCCTGGGCGAGAGCGATGACATGGGCGCGCTCGGAGCCCTGGCCGGCCTGGCGCAGGGCGCAGGGGATGGGACCACCCCGCCAGCGATACCGGAAGGCATCACCGGCACTGGCGATCTCGGCTCCGTGGCGGAGTCGCTGGGCGCGGGCACGAGCAGCGCGGGCATCGCGTCGATGGCGATGGGCATGGTCTACCCGGCGCTCAAGCCGATGCTCGAAGCCAGCATCCGCAAGGTCACCGTGACGGTGGCCTGGAAGGAAGGCTCCAAGGACCGGACCCTCAGCGTCGTGCAGTACGTGACCGACCCGCGCCAGGGCGAAATCGACCCGACGCTCGGCGCCGAGGCGGCGCTGGATGGTGGCACGTGATGGCGAAACGTCGCACGGGCTCACGTGGCTTCACGCTGATCGAGCTGCTGATCGCGATCACCATCCTGGCCATGCTCTCGCTCATCATCTACGGCGCGTTCTCGAGCATGCGCAAGACCAAGATCGGCCTGGAGCGCATCAGCGATCGCTACCGCGAGGGGCGCATGGCGATGGCGCGCATCACGCGCGATCTGCAGAGCGCCTACATCTCGACGCATCTGCCGATCAACGCCTCGCTGGCCGTGGTCAAGACGGCGTTCAGCGGCAAGGGCGGGACGCCCGCCGATCGGCTCGACTTCAACTCCTTCTCGAACATCCGCCGCGACCAGAACTCGCACGTCTCCGATCAGGCCGAGATCTCCTACTTCGGCTCGCAGAACCCGGACGAGACCAACGTTACGGATCTGGTTCGGCGCATCAGCGAGTACCCCGACACCGAGCCGGCCAAGGGCGGCCGCGTCGAGGTGCTGTGCACCGACATCGAGCTATTCGAGCTCGAGTACCTCGATCCGCAGACGGGAACCTGGGGCGAGACCTGGGACACGACGCAGGCCGCGGGGCAGCCCAATCGCCTGCCGCTGCAGGTGCGAATCACGCTGGAGCTCAAGGGTGGACGGCGGCCCAAGGACGACTCCGATCGGGGCCGCCTGCGCTTTCAGACGCAGGTCGTGCTGCCCATGCAAAACGCCCTCAATTTCGCCACACTATGAAACGCCTGCAGCACCTCCAGCAAAAGCTCCGCGCTCGGCGCCGCCGTCGCGGTGTGGCGCTGATCATGGTGCTGGGCGCGCTCGCCGTGCTCACGGTGATGCTGACCGAGGTGCAGGACGACAGCTCCTCCGACTTCAGCGCCACGATCGCGGCACGCGATCAGCTGGCGGCGGAGTATGCGGCCAAGAGCGCGATCAACCTGACGCGGCTCCTGATCGCGACGGAACCCACCATCCGTCAGAGCGCCGGCTTCTTGCTGGGCGCGATCTACGGCGGCCAGCCGCCGCAGCTGCCAGTCTGGGAGTACGCCAACCAGGTGCTCGGCGCCTTCAACGACCAGGCGGGCAAGGAGGCGTTCAGCGCGCTCTCCGGTCTCGATCTGGCGCAGGGCGAACACCTGGGCCTCGAGGGCGCAAGCTTCGAGGTCGACGTGGTCGACGAGGACTCCAAGATCAACGTCAACATGGCCGTGGGCTCGTCCTTCAGCAAGCAGCGGCTGATGTTGCAGCTCATCGCGCTGACCGCTGGTCCGCAGTACGAGGCCCTCTTTTCGGAGCGCGACGCCGACGGCCAGCACTCCGATCGTCAGAGCATCTGCGCGGCGCTCATCGACTGGGCGGACTCGGATCAGGACCTCTGGGCCTGCGACGGCTCCGAGACGGCACAGCAGACTGCACCCGAAGACTCGTTCTACGAGCGCCTGGACAAGCCTTACACGCGCAAGAACGCGCCGTACGACAGCCTGCTCGAGCTCTATCGCGTGCGCGGCGTGGGTGAGGACTACTGGTCGACGTTCGTCGAGCCCGACCCCGACAAGCCCGACGACCGCGTGATGACCGTGTGGGGGCAGGGCACGCTCAACATCAACAGCGCCAACCCGCAGGTCTTGCTCGCGATGATCTGCCAGCAGGCCGACGTCAACACCAAGATTTGCGACGGAGCTGAAGGCTCGGCTCAGTTCCTCGGCATGCTCAAGATGATGAAGATGCTCACCAACGGCGTGCCGCTGTTCGCCTCGCCCAAACAGTTCGTCACGACGCTGAAGGGCGGCGGCATGTTCGGCCCGATGATGGTGGAGCAGGGCGTCGGTCCGATCGTGCTCAAGAGCGAGAAAACTCTCACCGACCAGCTGAGCACCGAGAGCAAGATTTTCAGCATTTATGCCAAGGGCAGCGTGCAAGCGGGCAAGCGCGAGAGCACGACGCGCATTCACGCGGTCGTCGATTTCCGGCAGGCGCCGCCGCCGGGAGAAGTGCAGACCGCGGCCGAAGCCCAGGAAGTCATGGAACAGGCTCAAGCCATCGGCGCGGCGCTGAAACCCAGCGCCGCCGGCTCAATCGTGTATTACAGGGTGGACTGAAGGAATGGCTCGTTTTCTCGGTATCGACATCGGCGCAAGCCACGTCCGCGCCGTGGTGGTGGCAACGGCCTACCGCCGCCTGGCCGTCGAACAGCTGCGCGAGGCCACCGTCGAAGCCGCCGGCTCGGTGGAGGAGGCGATCAAGGCCGCGGCCGGGCCCCTGCTGGCGGGTATCGACGGCATCGGCGTCGCGGTGCCGGGCGACGGCGCCTTCGCGCATCGCATCACGCTGCCGCCGGCGGCCACCAAGCAGCTCGAGGAGGTGCTGACCTTCGAGCTCGAGGCGCAGGTTCCCGTCGACATCGACGAGCTGATCTGGAACTACCGCGTGCTCAGGCGGGCGAGCTCGCAGGACCCGCTGACCGTGCTGACCGGCGCGGCGCGCACCGAGCGCGTGCGCGAGGCGATCGAGCTCGTCAAGGGCGCGCTCGGTCGCGAGCCCGAGCGGGTCGGCTTCGGTCCGATGGTGCTGGCCAACCTGGTCGCCATTTGTCCAGACCTGCGCGGCCCCGGCGTGTACGCGCTGGTCGATCTCGGTGCTCGCCGCACGGAGGTCGTCTTGCTGGCGCACGGCGAGCCGGTATTCGCGCGCACGCTCTCGCGCGGCGTCGCGGATCTGCCGGACGGCGCGCCCAAGCTGGCGGCCGAGCTGCGTCAGACGTTCCTGGCCTGGGACGCCCAGCCCGGCGACGACATCCAGTGCGCCTATCTGCTCGGCGGTGGCTCGGCGGCGCACGGTGCGGAGGCGTACTTCAGCCACCAGCTCGGCGTGCCGGTGCAGCTCCTGCCCAAGCTCGCGATCGAGCTGCCCAAGGCGCCCGAGCCGACTCTGGTCAGCGAGCAGCAGGAGATACCCCGCTACGCCAAGGCGCTGTGCCTGGCGCTCGGCGTGGGCGGCCGCGAGCACGACATCGATCTCAGGCGTGGCCCGCTCGCCTTCCAGCGCGGTTTCGGCTTCTTGAAGGAGAAGATGCCGCTGCTCGCCGGTCTGGGCGGGGCCGTCTTGCTCTCGTTCGTGTTCGCCGGCTGGGCCGAGCTGCACGCGCTCAGCAAGGAGAGCGTGACGCTGGTGGCCGAGCTCGAGAGCGCGACCAAGGCCGCCTTCGACAAGCCGGTCACCGACGTCGAGGAGGCGGCGGTCCTGATCGAGCAGGCCAAGAGCTCGGCCGAGTCCGACCCGATGCCGCACATGGACGCGTTCGACGCGATGGTGGAGCTGGCCAAGTCCGTCTCCGTCACGCACGACGTCGACGAGTTCGACATGCAGCGCGGCCACATCAAGATCAACGGCGTGGTGGCGACCACCGAGGACGCCTCCGTGGTGCAGAGCAAGATCAGCGAGCACCGCTGCGTGAGCGGCGCCAAGATCGGCAAGATCAGCCAGGTGGTGGGCGGCACCAAGCAGAAGTACGTGCTCGAGTACGACCTGAAGTGCCCCGAGGACTCGGGCGCCGCCAAGAAGAAGAAGGCGGAGGGCGACAAGCCCGAAGAGAAGTCCGAGGGCGACAAGGAGGGCACGCCGTGAGCTTGCGTGAGCGCTACGCCAGGTTGGAAGAGCGTGAAAAACGCCTGTTCGGCATCTTGATCGCCATGCTGGCCGCGGCCGTGCTGCTCGCGCCGCCGCTGGCCCTGTTCGCCGTGGTGCACTCGGCGCGCAGCGAGAACGACGCCATTCGCGAGGCGCTGCAGGCGATCAACGACGAGCAGGCCGCGATCAGCAAGGCCAAGGCCGACAAGTCGGCGGTGGTCGAGCGCTACTCGCGACCCGCGCCGCCGCTGGCCGCCTTCCTCTCCAAGATCGCCAGCGAGAGCGGCGTCGAGATCCCGGAGAGCCAGGACCGTCAGGCCATTCCGCACGGCAAGAAGTTCGAAGAGCGCCTGACGAAGATCACCTTGCGCAAGGTGGGCATGCTCAAGCTCGTGAAGTTCATGGAGAGGATCGAGCAGTCGGGCCACCCCGTGCGTGTCTCGCAGATCAACATCAGAAAGCGCGGTAGCGAGCCCGACTCCTACGACGTCGACATGGTCGTCAGCGCCTTCGATCGCAAGGAGACCAAGGAGCCCAAGGGCGCCAAGAGCGCCGAGCCGGCGAGCGAGGAACCGCCGAGCGACGAGGAGGAGCCATGAGCCCCCGCCTCAAGCGCATCCTGACCTGGTCGGGCTACGCCGCTGGTTACTTCATCGCGCTGCTCGTCTTCGCCTACCTGACGTTCCCCTACGACCGCCTGAAGGAACGCATCGTCAGCGAGTTCAACGCGCGCCAGACCGGACCCGACGCCGCCCGCCTCGAGCTCGACGACCTCGGCTCGTACTGGTTCTCGGGTATCGAGGCCGAGGGCGTGCGCATGGTGACGCCGGCGCCGCCGCCGACCGACGCCTCCAAGAAGGCCGAGAAGCCCAAGGTCATGAGCATCGACGAGGCTCACGTCCGCGTCTCGATCCTGAACCTCCTGATCGGGCGCCGGGTGATGACCTTCGGCGCGGACGCCTTCGGTGGCAGCATCGACGGCGAGGTTGCCGACTCGGAGAGTGAACGCAACGTGGAGCTCGAGCTCGACGCCCTGGACCTGTCGCAGGCGCCGATGATGGCCGACGCCATCGGTCTGCCCACGTTCGGCAAGGTGTCGGGGACGGCGATGCTGAACTCGCCCGAGGCGCGCCTGAGCAAGGCGGAGGGCAAGGTGTCGCTCAAGATCGCGGAGCTCGCCGTCGGCGACGGCAAGGCCAAGATCAGGGACACCATCGCGCTGCCGCGCATCGACGCCGGCGAGCTGGTGCTCGAGGCCGACGTCAAGGGCGGGCAGCTGAAGATCGAGCAGTTCTCCGCGGCCGGCCCGGATCTCGAGTTCACGGCCGACGGGACCATTCGCCTGCGCGATCAGCCGGAGCACTCCACGCTCAGCATGAACGTGAAGTTCAAGTTCACCGATCGCTACGTGAACAAGAACGACCTGACCAAGAGCCTGTTCGGCAGCGGCGGTACGCCCGGCCTCTTCGACCTGGACCCCAAGAACAAGCGCGCCAAGCGCCCCGACGGGTTCTACGGCTGGCGCGTCTCGGGCACGATGGCCAAGCCGTTGTTCTCGCCCTCGCCGACGGACGTGGGAGGCTCGAGCACCCGCAAGGGTAAGGCCGCGAAAGAAGAGGACTGAGCAGGCGAGGAAGCGGGGCTGGGGCGAAGTAGGGCGCCTACCACCTTGCCTCGCGGCAACATGGACCCAGCTTAGGGACTCAATGACGCTGCACGAGTTCCTGGCTAGCTACCGCGACGAGGTACTGAACCGCTGCCGGGACAAGCTCAAGGAGCTGTTGTCCACCCCGGAGGACGGCGATCTACCCTACGATCTGCCCGTTTTTTACGACGAGATCGTGGCCGCGCTGCGGCGGCAGGCGGGGCTGCCCGCGGTGTCGCCGCTGCCGCGCGAGAGTCAGGCCGCAGCTCACCACGGCGAGGAGCGCCAGCACGCAGGCTACGCCGTGACCACGCTGGCGCGGGACTTCGGGGTGATTTCCGACTCGATCGGTGAAGTTGGCGAGCTCGTGGGCGAGAGCTTCGGAGCCGACGAGTACCGCTTGCTCACCCAGTGCCTGGACACGGGCATCGCCTCGGCCCTCGATCGCTTCTGGGCCGGAGCGCGCGACGAGCAGGAACATCTGGCCCGGGAGCGCATCGCCTTTCTGGCCCACGAGCTCAGAAACTCGCTCTCCAACGCGCGCATGGCCTTCGGCGTCATCAAGAGCGGCAACGTGAGCGTCGACAGCCGCACCGGCGAGGTCGTGGAGCGAAACTTCGCGCGTATGCAGCACCTGATCGACCAGGCGCTCTTCGCCGACCGCGTGCACTCCGGCAGCGTGGAGCTCAAGACCCTGGCGCTTGGCCCGCTGTTTCAGAACCTTTGCTGTGGCTTCTCGCCCGAGTGGCGCGCGCGCATTCGCTTGAAGACGGACCCAGGGCTCGAAATCGAAGCCGACGAGGAGCTGTTGACGTCGGCGCTCAGCAATCTGCTGCACAACGCGCTCAAGTTCTCTCACGCCGGTGGCGTGGTCGAGCTACGGGCCCGCAGCGAGGGCGACAAGGTGATCCTGGAGGTCGAGGACGAGTGCGGCGGGCTGCCGGTGTCCAATCCCCAGGAGCTCTTTCAGCCCCACGTGCAGCGCGGCTCGGATCGCTCGGGCGCTGGTCTCGGTCTGGCCATCACGCGCGAAGCCGTGCTCGCGCTCGGCGGCGAGATCGAGGTTCGCGACATCAAGGGCAAGGGCTGCGTCTTCTCCATCACGCTGGCCAAGGCGCCCGTGCCGTCGTCGTTCGGTCACCACTGAAGAGTCAGTGCAGCGCGAGCGGTTGCGCGGGCTCTTCCGGCTCCGACCGGGTGAGCGGGACTCTGGGCAAGCGCGTCGTCACGGTCGTGCCCTGGCCGGGAGTGCTCTCGAGAGCGATCGTTCCGCCGTGCGCCTCGACGATGGTTCGCACCACGAACAGACCGAGCCCTGCGCCCGACGCGCGAGCCTTGCCCGCGCGGGTGCGATGAAACGGCTCGAACACCTGGCGCTGCTCGTCGAGCGCGATGCCCACGCCCCGATCGCGGACCTCGAGCGTGATGCTGTCGGCGCTCTGCCCCACGGTCACGTTTACCAGCGCGCCGCTGGGCGAGTACTTGAGCGCGTTGCTGATCAGGTTCCCGAGCACCTGTTCGATGCGGCTGGCGTCGCAGTTGAGCAGTACCGGGTCTTTCGGGCAGCTGATCTCTATCCTGCCTTCGCCTTCGGCCGTCTCGTACAGGGCGACGACCTCTCGCGCGATCTGGGCGAGGTCGCAGTCTTCCTGGCGGAGCTCGAGCGTGCTGGCCTCGATCCTGGCGAAGTCCAGGAAGTCGGCCAGCATGCGCTCGAGGCGTGCTGCCTGTCGCCTGGCGATGGCCAGCGTCTGGCGCAGCCGCGGCTCTGCCGGCAGCGGCTCGTTGGCTCGGACCATGCCGAGCGACATGTTCAGCGCCGACAGCGGCGTGCGCAGATCGTGAGCCACGCCGCCGAGCAGCGCCATCATGGCCTCGCGGTGGGCGGCGATGGACGCGGCCATGTCGTTGAACTGACGCGTGATCACCCTGAGCTCCTGCGGACCGGCTTCTTCGGCGCGCGTCCCGCGCTCGCCGGCGCCGAAACGCTGCATGGCGGAGCCCAGCGCGAGCAACGGACGCAGCGCGCGCTCGCGTAGCCACCAGAGCACCAGGCCACACATGGTCGCGAGCAGCGTGATGGCGCCGACGCCGATGGCCTCCGCGGTGCGATTCCAGCGCGCAGCGTAGGCCTGGTCTTCTCTGGTCTGGGCCACGTTCACCGAGACCAGTCGGTCGAGCGCGCCAAAGGCCTGGGCGTAGAGCTCCAGCGTCCTGGCCGCGTGTGGCTCCGCGTGGGCCATGACCAGGTACTCGCGCACCCGGGTTTCGGCGCGCTCGAGGGCCTCGCGCTCCCTGCGCGTACCGACGTGAGCGTGGAGGCCTGCCAGCGCCCCCTGCAAGCGCGACTCGATGCTGCTCTGCGCCAGCGGCTCCGTCGTGTGTCCGTACAGCAGGAGGTCGCTCTTGGCGCTCTGCGCGATGGGCACGCTCTCGACGGCAGCGGCCATCTCGTCGCTGATCGTGTGAAGCTGCGTGGTTAGCACCACCAGTGCCAGGGAGACGATCAGCGTGACCGCGCCGGCGAGCAGCACGGTGGTCGCCACGATTCTCCTGAACGCCAGTGCGGTCCCCATTGCGGAGCATTTACCCCGCCCCCCTCGGGGCGTCGACGATTACGCGATGGTGGGGAAGATTTCCCAGGCGGCGGCAGTTCTAACGTTCGCTGTCGAGGCCGCGCATCGCTTCAGCGCCGTAGCGCTCGCCCGCAAAGGCGCTCGCCGGCGCGATGCGCTCGAGCGCGAGCAGGTCGTCGCTGGTCAGCGGCCGCTCCAGGGCTGCAAAAGCCTGTTCGAGCTGAGCCGGGGTGCGCGCTCCGATCAGCGGAACGAAGCTCGGCTGCCGGGCGAGGACCCAGGCGATGGCGAGCGAGGCCGCGCTCACGCCGCGGTCTGCCGCGAACCGTGTCAATCCCGTGACGACGGCCTCGTTCTTCTCCCGGTTCGCGCCAGAGAAGCGCGGGAGGTAGGCACGGTAGTCGCCCTTGTCGCGCGGCACGCTGCCGCTCAGCAGCCCGCGCGAGAGGACGCCGTATAGCGTCGCGCCGATGCCGAGCTCGTGCAGCAAGGGGAAGATCTTGGACTCGGGCCCACGGCTCGCCAGCGAGTACTCGATCTGAAGGTCGACGATGGGGTGTACTGCCTGTGCGCGCCTGATCGTCTCCAGGCCGACCTCGGACAGTCCGATGTGGCGCACGTATCCGGCCTTCACCAGGTCGGCGACGGCTCCGATCGTGTCCTCGATGGGTACGTTCGAATCGAGGCGCGCGGGGCGGTAGACGTCGATCACGTCGACGCCGAGGCGCTTCAGGCTGTAGGCGGCGAAGTTTTTGACGGCCGCCGGGCGCATATCCATCCCGATCCACGAGCCGTCGGGTCCACGCAGGGCGCCGAACTTCACCGAGAGCTGCACGCGTTCTCGCGCGCCCGCGATCGCCCGCCCGATCAAGAGCTCGTTGTGTCCCGCGCCGTAGAAGTCGCCGGTGTCGATCAGGGTCATGCCGCGCTCCATGGCCAGCTGGATGGTGCGCACGCTCTCGGCGTCGTCGGTCGCGCCGTACATGCCGGACAGGCCCATGGCGCCGAAGCCCAGGCGAAAGACCAGAGGACCCGTGGCGCCGAGGCTCGTCGTTCGTGCCGTTCTCGTGTCGTTCATCGTTTGTTTCTCCTGCCCCCGAACATGCGGTCTGGTCATCGATAAAACCAGCGAATAGAATGCATGTGAGACATGTCAGAAATTTATGGAAGAGACCTCGATCTCAACCTGCTGCGCGTCTTTGCCGTGGTGGCCGAGGCCGGTAGCGTCACCGAAGCGGCGCGCCGGCTGTACCTGACGCAGCCCGCCGTGAGCGCCGCACTGAGCCGGCTGAATCGAGCGGTGGGAGCTCCGCTGTTTGCCCGGGTCGGCCGTGGTCTTGAGCTCACCAGCCGCGGACAGAGGCTGTTCAGCGGGGCCCGGCACCACCTCGAAGCGCTGGCCAAGGCGGCGCTGTCGCCGGAGGCGTTCGACCCGAAGAGCAGCGAGCGCATCGTGCGCCTCGGGTTGTCCGATGCCAGCGAGGGCTGGCTGCTTCCCAAGCTCCTGCGTGCGCTCGAGCGCCGGGCACCGCGCTTGCGAATCGTCATTCTCCCGGTCCAGTTCCGGACGGTGAGCGATGCTCTCGCCTCGGCGCGGCTGGATCTGGCGGTGACGGTGGCGGACGACCTGCCCGCGGGCGCGCGGCGCCGTCCACTCTTCTCCGGCGGGTTCGTCTGCCTGTTCGACCCGGCTCACGCCCGGCTGTCGCGCAAGCCGACGCTCGAGGAGTATCTGGCGCATGACCACGTCATCGTCTCGTACAACGGCGATCTGCGCGGTGTGGTCGAGGACCTGCTGGGCGTGCAGCGTAGCGTGCGCGTTTCGGTGCCGAGCTTCCAGAGCATCGGCGCGCTCGTGCAGGGCAGCGCACTCCTGGCCACGGTCCCGAGCATCGTTGCCGTGGAAATCGTCGGGCTTCGCCCCGCGCTGCGCACGGCCCCGCTGCCTCTCTCGCACTCCGGAGCAGCCGTCGAGCTGATCTGGCCAGCGGTGGTCGACGA
>DATLIL010000651.1:0-4958 GCA_035539475.1 Polyangiaceae bacterium | reverse complement strand
CTTTCGGCCAGTTCTGATTGTTCCGGCGCCGCAACGCTGCCTTGCGGCTGCGCTGATTGTCTGGCGCGGCCGGCACGCTTAACTTGGCGGTATGTCCACGAGCACCTCACGCCAGCCCGTCGTGTTCTTGCCGCACGGCGGCGGGCCCTGGCCCTTCGTCAAGCTCAACTTCGGCTCGACCGATGAGCTCGACAAGCTGGCGGCGTACCTGCGTGGCATCCGCGATCTACCGCCGAGTCCTCCCAAGGCGCTGCTCGTGGTCTCGGCGCACTGGGAGGAGCCGGTGCCTACCGTGATGTCCAGCGAGCACCCGCCGATGCTCTACGACTATTACGGTTTCCCGCCGGAGTCGTACACCATCACCTGGCCGTCACCCGGTGAGCCCAAGGTCGCCGCGCGCGTGCGCGAGCTGCTCTCGCAGGCGGGCTTCGACACCGGAGAAAATCGGGAACGCGGCTTCGACCACGGTACCTTCGTCCCGCTCAAGCTCGCCTACCCCGACGCCGACGTGCCGACGGTGCAGCTGTCGCTCAAGCGCGGGCTCGATCCCGCCGAGCACCTGGCCATGGGGCGTGCGCTCGCGCCTCTACGCGACGAAGGCGTGTTCATCATCGGCAGCGGCATGACGTATCACAACCTGCGCGTGTTCGGCGGCGCCGGAGTGCCCGCGTCCGAGGCCTTCGACGGCTGGCTCCGTGAAGCCGTCACCGCCGAGCAGCCCGAGCGTGATCGACAGCTCACCGAGTGGGCCAAGGCGCCCGCCGCGCGTCAGGTGCACCCGCGCGAAGAGCATCTCTTGCCGCTGATGGTCGCGGCCGGCGCGGCGGGCAGCGATCGCGCTCGTGTGGCCTACAACGGCACCATCCTCGGTCTGCGCATCTCCGCCTACCATTTCAGCTGACCAGTTTGGCTGGGTGATTTTCGCCGCGTGCCCGCTCGAAAAAAGCGAGGTTCGCGCGCAGGCGAGCCCTTGGAACGGAGTCCCTGAATGACCACGTTCCAAGGTCGAGGTGGATGATGAGTAAACGTGGCCACCGCGGAAATTCTCGTACCTGGCTGGCAGCCTGCGTCGTGTTCGCTTCGATTTCGAGCTGCGGCTCGGACGTGCAGCACGCAAGTAGAGTGAAGCGCGATGGCGCCCGTGGCAGTGCGTGTAGCGTGGGCACCGACTGCAGGAGCGGTGTCTGTACCAACAGCGTCTGTGTCGGGAACGGACGGGGCGCTCCCGCCGGCAGCGCCTGTAGCGACGGCCCCCAGTGCGCGAGTGGCCTCTGCGTGAACGGTAAGTGCGCGGCCGGATCGGCGCTGCCCGACGGTTCAAGCTGCGCCAAGGCTGAGGAGTGCAGCGGCGGAGTCTGCAGCGACGGCGTGTGCACAGGAGACGGCAGTGCCGGCTCAGGCGGTGCCAGCGACGCCGAGGTGGCCGGCGAGTCCGGCAATTCAGGCGCGTCCGGCGGCACAGGCCAGTCTGGTGGTACGTCGAGCTCCGGTGGCTCGCTCGGATCCGCTGGAGCGAGTGGGTCGGGGAATGAACCCACGACGACGGTCGGCCCACTTTGGCCCGGCGCTGGCGACGGTTTTCGGCCACTGACGCCTGGTTGCGGCCCCGATACGGCCGCTCAATGCACGGGTGAATGCGCTGCGAGCAGCACCGTCATTCAAGCCCCCTCGATGAACTGCTTCATTTGCGCCGGCGATCCGACGCCGAACGATCCCGCTGCCGTCGTCGAGCAAGTGGTCGAAAACGTCGACTCCATTTCCTACGTCCACCTCCGCGTCACCCTCGACCCGGCACTGATCGACGTGAGCTTCGGCGCGGGCTCCTGTTGCGGCTGGGCGGATCGCACGCACAAGTTCGACGAGCTCAAGGGCGGCGATCACGCCGAGCTCTCGCTCCTAGATACTGACGGCCTCATAGTGATGAAACTGAACCTCGATCTGATCTCCGACAGCGACGCGTTCGCGTGCGGGTTCGGCACGCTCGGCGTCTCTGACCAGGAAGGCAAAGTGGTGGAGGGCGATCCGACTTGGGTGCTCGCGTCCGCTACCTCCATCTCCCGCAACCTGAACGGATGCGGTTACTGCCTGAGCGAGGCCTGCGCGCCCAGCGGCGACTGCGCCATCGACTCACCCGCGACCGACGACGGCTACGCGCCCAATCCGCTGACGCCCGCCTGGGACTACCGCCAGGTGTACGAAGTTTGGATCGCCAGCGAGGCCTTCGGCGCCGCAGGGTTCGGTCGAGCCAACGTCACCCGCGCCGACGCGTCCCCCTCGAAGATCGACGAGAACTCGCTGATTTTCATGCCCGCACCGTGCCCGCCCGAGTGGCAGGAGGACGCCTCCGGACCGTGATAGAGAAGGCGACGTATGGGTCGCTTCCCCTTTCCCCGCAACGAACGCAACGAGCGTCTGTGCTATCCGCGGTCGGCCGACCCGGAGGACGTACGCCTCGCCTTCGAGCGCTTCCGCGCCGAGATCGTGACCGCCGAGGGTGCGCTCGGCTTCCTGCGCACGAGGCGGCCCGACACACCCGACGGCGTCGTCAATTCGACGGTCTCGGAGGGCATCGCGTACGGCATGATCATCGCGGTGATGATGGACGAGCAGCCGATGTTCGACGGCCTCTTCCAGTACGCGCTGCGCTGGTTCAACGAAAATGGGTTGATGGACTGGTACATCGCGCCGGATGGCTCACGCGCGCTCGGCGCTGGTGGCGCAACCGACTCGGACGAGGACATGGCCTGGGCGCTGATCATGGCCGACCGTCAATGGGGCGGCGGCGGTGCCCTGAGCGAGAGCTACATCGCGCATGCCCGGCGCCAGATCGATCGCGTCTTCCGTCTGGAGGTCGACCACGAGGCGCGGCCCGACATGCTGTTACCGGGCGATGACTGGCGCGGGCGCGACGTCTTCAATCCCTCGTACTTTGCGCCACATCAGTACCGCCTGTTCGGCGAGGTGACGGAAAATACGGCGGGGTGGCAGCGCGTGATCGATCGAGGTTACGCCATCGTCGACGCCAGTCTGAAGGGCCGCGACAATGGTCTGGTGCCGGCGTGGTGCACCGCTGCTGGTGATCCCGTCGAGGCTTTTCCGGGGGCCATGACGAACTATCAGTACGACTCGGCGCGCACGCCGTTTCGTATCGGCCAGGATTTCGCCTACCACGGTGATTCGCGTGCAGCCGCGTACCTGGCCATGACGAGCCGGTTCTTCGCCGGCGTCGGCGCCGACCAGATCGTGGACGGCTATACACTCGACGGCCACCCGGCGCCGGATCCTCACAGCCAGAGATCGAGCCCGGGCTCGGCCGTCTTCGTCGGGGCTGCAGCCGTGGGAGCGATGCACGATCCGCGCTACCAGGCTTTCGTCGACGCCGCTTACGAGCGCGTGAAGCGCGGGGACCTTCTGGCCCGGAGCCGCTACTACAATCACTGCTGGACGGTGCTGTCGCTGCTCATGATGACCGGCAATCTGACGAACCTGCCGGAGGCTCGATGATCGTCGAGTGATTTTTCGGTAGATCGCCCGACGGGCTGGTGCGTCGGAACATTCGGCGCCGGCGTGGCGTCGAACCTCGGGCGAACCACCATGAAATCACGCAGCCTGCTGGGCGCTACTCTCACACTCTCCGCCGTTTTCGGCCTCATCGGCGGCTGCTCTTCCGTGAACCCACCCCCGGCCACACCGGCGCCGTCGCCGCATTCCAGCGCTGCCATAGCTCCCAAGCCGGCACCCTCCCCTGCTGCGCCGAAGCCTATCGCGACTCGTCCACCGCCGCCGGTCGTGACCGCACCGATGGCCGGCGCTCCGAGCGAAACCGTCCTCGCCGAAGCGCGCCTGGTCGCTTCGAGCTGCGAGGCCGACAACGACGTCACAGCCAGGCGCGCCGAAGCATTGATCCGCGAGATGGACGCCGCGATCAACGAGCAGTACCGCGACTGGCGCGACACCCAGCGCTCGTGCTGGGAGCAGTATCGCCACGAGAGCCGCCGCTACTACAGCCCCAAGATGGCCGACTCCTGGGGCTACGGCGGGGGGCTCGGCCTCAGCGGTGTCGGCGCGGGCGGCGGAGGAAGGGGCTACGGCGTGGGCCTCGGTTCGGGCAGCGCGAAGGCGAAAGCCGCCAGGAGCGCGTCCGGCACGAACAATCAGGTCGCGGGCGTCGACGAGGCCGACATCGTCAAGAACGACGGCCGCTACGTCTACGTGGCGATGAACGGCGCCCTGCGCATCCTGGAAGCGCTCGATCCGCGCACGCTCTCCGTCACCAAGTTCGACGGCACGGTGCGCGAGATGTTCGTCAATGGTGACCGCGCCGTGCTCTACGTCTCCAAGGGCGGCAATGGCTCGCCGCGCTGCACCTACGGCTACGACTGCCAGTTCGCCGGCGACGGCAGCACGACGTCGATCGTCGTTCTCGACGTCAGCAATCGCAGCAAGCCGCTCGAGACCCGGCGCATCGAGCTGTCCGGCTCACTCATGGCCGCACGCCGCATCGGCGACGCGATTCACACCGTCGTGGCCGACAACGACGCGGCGCCGCCGAGCTACTCCGTCTGGCCCGACGATCTGCCGATGTGCGGCGTGAAGGAGAGCTTCGTGCGCAGCCGACTGAAGAAGCTTCGCGCCGAAAACACAGCCCTGATCCGTGCCCAGGTGCGCTCCAACCTGCCGACGATGAGCGAGCACGGCCAGAAGAAGCCGCTCTGCGAGCAGCTCCTGCACACGCCGATCAGCGACGGCGAAGCCTTCACCAGCGTCATTTCCATCGACATGAAGAAGGACGCTCACGCGCCGAAGAGCGCCACGCTGCAGAGCCGTCCCGGCGCCGTCTTCGCTTCCGGCGACGCCCTCTACCTCTCGGTCGTCCATGGTCGCGCCGCTTCCCGCGGCCGCTGGTACTCGTTCTACCCCACGGTCGACGAGGTCAGCGACATCCACAAGTTCAGCAT
>DATLIL010000650.1:0-3727 GCA_035539475.1 Polyangiaceae bacterium | reverse complement strand
CACCAGAGCGCTTTCGCGACGGAAAGGTCTCGCCACGCAAACCGGCCGGCATTCGCGCGTCTGCGTGGCGCTCGAGGGCGCCGAAATCGGCGTGGTATCAAGGTAGAATAAAGAACGGGGAATGGGACTTCAAGAGCCTGTCGGACGACGAGCTGCTGAGGGCCGTTGCGCTCATGGTCGGTTCCGAGCGCAAGGCGATTGCTCGCATGGTCGCCCATCTCGCGGAGGTCGAGGAGCGGCGGCTGCACCTGAAGATCGGCTGCTCCTCGCTCTTCGACTACTGCCGCAGCCGCCTCGGGTTCAGCGAAGGTAGTGACCAAGCGGCACAGTTTGACCGTTACTCGAATTCACTTTCGCCAGCGCATGTTCGTATCCCGACGGATCTCGTCAGGTCGGGCGCCAGAGCAGCTCGACCCCGGTCGCGACCCGAGCGGATTCGCGGAATCCGAGTCTCTGGTACCAGCGACGGGCTTCAAGGTTGGTCGGGAAGACACGAAGCCCCAGGTCCACCCCTCGACTTCGTGCGAGCGCCTGGAACTCCCGAATGATTCGAGTGCCGATCCCCTGCCCGCGAAACTCCGCCCAGAGCGCGATGTTCCAGATGCGAAGACGCCCTGGCTCAGCGACGTGCTGGACATAGCCGAGTAGGGTTTCACCCCGAACGACCACCTCACATGAAGACTCGGCGCACTCCCGCCGAAAATTGTCGCGCTGCCAGTCGTCGTCCCACGGACCCCACAGCTTTTCGCCGTGCTCCCTGAACGCCTCGCAGTGCAGCCCAAAGAGGCCGTCTACTTCCGCGGGAGTCGCGATGCGCCGATGGTAGTCGCCCATCGGTTCTAGCTATCCGGCTTCGTCGATCGCCCAGACGAGGCCGACGACCAGACCAATGAGCGCCTCGGCAACCGCCATTCCGACGAGCGCCATGCCAGCCCGCGAAGCATTCCGCTCCTCGTCGGTGTCACGCGGTAGGTCGTCTACGAGCCTGAATGCTCGCGCCGCCGCCCAGCCGGCGAGAACGAGGACTGGAATCGCCACGGCGCCTCGCGTCCATCCACCCACCGCGAGACCAACAACGTTCGCGACGATCCCGACGACCCCGGCGACCTCGCCAGGCCGAACCATGGCGCGCATGCTCAGGCGAATGACTTGCACGCAGGCGAAGCTGTAGAGGATGAGCAGCAACATCAGATCCCCACTGAGGCAATGGTTCCAGACTCACGTCGGCCACACCTTCCCAGCACAAGGAACAACCGGCACTGCCCCCCGAAGCGCATCGCCTAGATCTTCACGCGCACGCGCTTCTTCAGCTGCTCGAGCTCCTGGTCGACCTCGGTGACTGGAGCGGCTCCGGGCGCCGCGGGCACGGCACCGGACTCGAGGGCGCGGAATTTGGCTTCGACTTCGCTGCGCGACAGGCCGCTTGGGCCCTTGGGGTTGAGCACGTCGTCGAGCTCGCGCTGGGCCTGGACGGTGGTCTCGACGGCCTCGATCTGGTCTTCCATGCGCCGGAACTCGCCGAAGGCGCCGCCCTCGCTGCCGCCGCGGGCGCCGAGCCCTTCGGGGCCTCCGCCGGCACGCGCTTGCTGGACCTGGGCGGCGATGGTGCCCTTGCGCGCCTCGACCTCCTTGACCTTCTGCTCCATGCGCTCGAGCTCCTGCTTCATCTCGAGCGCGGCGCCGCGCTGCTCGGCGCGCAGGGCTTCGGCCCGGTCGCGGTCGCCGACGACCCGGCGCTTCTGCACGATGGCCTCGCGGGCGAGGTCGTCGTCGTCCTTCTGAACGGCGAGCTCGGCGCGTTTGTCCCACTTCTCGACTTCCTTATCGAGCTCCTCGACCTTGCCGCGGAGCTGCTTTTCGGAAGCGACCGCGCGCACGACCTCCTGCCGCGCGGCACGGATCTGCTCGCGCATCTCGTTCAGGGTCTGCTCGAGCGACTTCTTGGGATCCTCCAGCTTGTCGAGCACGGAGTTGAAGTTCGCGGAAATCACTCGGCCCATTCGGTCGAAAATCCCCATGCCACGACCATGCCATGCCAGCGCGAGAGGTCAATCCCGCCGAAAGCGTGCTACTCGAGGATCGATGCCGCAGCGCCAGAACCATCGCGGCGTCGCCCCGGAAGACAGGCGCCTGTTCGCGCCGGCCGAGGTCGAGAAGCTCCGCCTCGGCGGCGAGGAGGCGAGCTACCTCCTGGGTCGCGGTTACGCCCCGAGCTCGGTGCTCGACGTCGTGGGCCGGCGCCATCAGCTGGAGGCCCGGCAACGCCTGGCCCTCCAGCGCAGCATGTGCTCCCCCCAGCAGCGTGAGGGCCGCGCCGCCCGGCGGGTGGAGCCGGATGGCGTCCGGGGCAACCCGCTGGCCATCGACGGCTTCAACCTGATCATCGGGCTCGAGGTCGCGCTCTCGGGCGGCCTGCTCCTCCGCGGCAGCGACGGAGCCCTTCGGGACCTGGCCGGCCTCCGCGGCAGCTATCACCTGGTGGCCGAGACCGATACGGCCCTGGAGCTCCTGGGCAGCCTCTTCGAAGAGCTCGGCCCGAGCGAAGCCCGCTTTCTCCTCGATTCCCCCGTCTCGAACTCCGGGCGCTTGCGGGCCCTGATCCTCCAGCACGCCGCGCGCTGGCCCCTGCCCACCACGGTCGAGCTCGCCCAGAACCCCGACCGCGAGCTCGCCGGCCAGCACCTGGTCGTGTCCGGCGACGCGCTGGTGCTCGACACCGCGGCGAGCTGGCTCAACCTGCTGGAGCACGCGGTAGCGACTCGGGTCCGGCAGGCGTGGGTCGTAGACCTTGGGCACTGAAAAAACGGGCTAGCGCGACGCGCGCGACTCGTTACTATCAGGGAGCAGACATGTCGGAGAAGGCCGGGTTCGCGGAGACGCGCAGCTGATGTCCATCCTCAGCGAAGCCTTCAATACGTTCGCGGTTCCGTACGAGCTGGCGCGGCCGAGCTACCCTGCCCCGCTGATCGAGCGCGTTCTCGAGTTCGCGGCGCCGGGGCCGGACGCGCGCCTGCTCGAGATCGGCTGCGGCACCGGCAAGGCCACGCGCCTCTTCGCCGAGCGCGGCTTTCGCATCCTCTCGCTAGAGCCCGGCCCGAACCTGGCCGACGTCGCGCGGCGGAGCCTGGCTCCCTTCCCCAAGGTCGAGCTCGCCAGGACCTCGTTCGAAGAGTGGCGGCTCGAGCGCCGCGCCTTCGATCTGGTGTTCGCGGCGCAGTCGATCCACTGGGTCGCGCGCGAGCAGCGCTTGCGCAAGTGCGCGCGGGCGCTGCGGCGGCATGGCACGCTCGCGATTTTCGGGAACGCCCCCGACATTTCCGGCGATCCGGCCAACGACGCGGTGCAGGACCAGTACCGCCGTCATGCGCCGGCGCTCGTCGGTCGCGACGGAGCGCGGCAGTTCTATCGCTCGCCGTCGAGTCCGATGCTGGCCGAGCTCGAAGCGTCACGCGACTTCGATGACGTCCACTACGAGCACTTTCGCTGGCAGCGCCCGCTGTCGTCAGCCGCCTACCGCGAGCTGCTCGCCACCTACTCCGACCACGCCACGCTGCCGGCAGAGCAGCGTTCGGCGCTGCTCGAGGGCGTGGCACACGCCATCGACGAGCACGGCGGGAACATCACCATCGAGTACCACACCGGCCTCTTTCTCGCGCGAACGCGCCGCTGAGTCTTCAGCGCAGCGCCGCCACGAAGGACGCTGCCGCGGCTTCGACTTCTCGCGTAT
>DATLIL010000649.1:0-13496 GCA_035539475.1 Polyangiaceae bacterium | reverse complement strand
CTGGCGCGTGGCGCGCCGCTCGAACGTAGTTCTCGACGGAAGCGGCGGCCAGAGCGCTGGCGATCTCGCCGGCGTTGTGACCGCCCATACCGTCAGCCACGATGTAGAGGTCGAGCTTGGGATACGCTCGAAGCTTGTCCTCGTTGTGATCGCGGACAGCGCCGGTGTTGCTGTTGGCGGCAAACGTGGCCCGTACCCCGGGACGGGCTGGGGACGCAGAGGGACTGAACGGCGCTGGCAACGACTCTTAGGGTAGGCCGATCCGGCCGCGTTGCAATCCCCCTGCCCTACGTCTTTGATCGTCGCCCACCGACTACCGCGGACCGACGACGTCGTACTCGACGCGGAACGTCACCGACGCTTGCTGATAGGTGATGACGACGCTTTCCCCCGTGACCTCCAGCGTCCCGGCTTCGGGAATGATCGGAGACTCGGCGGAGTTGCCCACGGAGTCGTAGCTCGCCACCGTGAGATCGGTGAGTGGGGACTGCACTTCGGGACGCGCTGGGACCGGCAGGCAGGTGCAGTCGTCCTCGCCAGCACAACCGGTCAGGCTGCCGAGCGCCAGAGACATGCCGAAGGCGGCCGCGAAGGCCAGCGCGTGCTTCACCATTGTCCCGCCTCCACCCGAGATACCTGGCCCGGAGATGAGCTGGAAAACCAGATCGACGCGTGACCGCGGTAGCCGCTGAGATCCCCCTCCGTCGGCCAGTACGGCTCGTGGCTCACATCAACTGCATCCGACTCCACGGAGCGCAAGCTGACGCTCCATCTATCTTCGACACATGAGCAGGCCCGGGCCGGCTGCTTCGCCGCGAAGCTCCCGCACACTGCGCCGAGTACGGCCACGATGAGCACTCCCCAACGCTTCCACCCTGCTCGCAAAGATCCCATGATACCTCCAGTCCTTCAGCGTACCCTTTTCTGGCAGCCGGTGGAGGGTAGGAGACGGCTCTAGACGAACAGTTCGGACAGGAGGCCGTGATTGTCCGCGGGGTTGCCCATCACGAAGTCTTCACCCAGGCCGAGCTTTTGGCCGACGGTGGTCCAGAAGTCGTTCGTCGTGCGCGTCTGGTAGCGCAGGCAGCGACCGCCGACATTACCCAGGTTCTTGCCGCCGATCATGGCCAGAGGCGTGTTGGTCGCGTCGTGTTGGGCGTCGATGCCGTCGCCGATGATGGCGACCTCGCTGAAGAAGACGATCAGCGTGTTGTCGAGCATGCTGGAGCCGTCGGACTCGGGCGTCGCGGCCAGATCGAGCACGAACTCGTTCAGGAGCTTGCCGTACCAGTCGGTGATCAAGCGCATGTCGAGGTTCTTGCCCTCGTAGTTCAGGTGCGTGATCTCGTGCACGCCGCCGGATTGGCTGAGCTCGGGCACGTAGTGCTTCATGTTGACCCAGTTGTGACCGCTCGCGAGCATCAGCGTGGCCACCCGCGTGCGGTCGAAGCCGAAGCCCGACTTGGCCAGCGCCAGGAAGTTCTCCAGCACGGCCTGGTGGTGCTCGGTGTCGTTGACCACGAGCGCCTCGAGTGCGGCCTCGTCCGGCAGCATGATGCCGCTGGGCGGCGGCGTTTCCGGCGGCGGGGCGGCGAAGCGTAGCTCGAGCTCGCGTAACGCTTGCAGGTGCGTCTCGAGCCGTACCTTTTCGGCTGCGGAGACCCTGGCCGAGAGGCGCTCGACGCTGGCCTTGGTGTAGTCGAGCACGCTCTTGTTCTGTTTCAACGCCAGCGCGAGCTCGGCTTCCTGCTCTGCGCCGCTCGGGTTGGGCATGAAGCCGGCGAACAGACTCTTGTACGCGAGCAGCGGGCTGTTCTGCGGGAAGATGGGCTGCGGCGTGACGGCGTCATCGAACGAGAGAATGTGAATGTGAGCGCGCAGACCGTCACCCTGGGTGTGCCCGCTCCAGGTCACGGAGGGGGCCGCCAGCGCCCCAGAAAACAATGGAGACTGCCTGGCCAGGATCTGATCGATGCTGGGGTAGTGGCTCATCTCCGCGCCGTCGGCCGGGATGGCACCGCCGGTCATGAAATGGACCTGAGCGGCCACGTGCGAGTCGCCGCCAGGGCGGGCGATCGGTAGGCCATCGATGAACGTGGTGTGCTGGCGGATGCCCTCGAAGAGCGCCGACTGCGGGCCGTACTCGAACACCGTGGCGTCCCCGCTGCCCTGCTCCACCATGCGCCCGCCGTTCGGCAACCAGTCCGAGCGCCAGACCGCGTTCGGCATGTCGAGCACGAGCAGGCGCCGAGGAGGTCCTTCCTGGTTGGCGCGGCCCGGCTGTGGCCTCAAGAGCTCGCCGAACGGCAGGAGCAGACCGGCGCTGCCGGCAGCCCGGAGCAGATGACGACGCGTGGTTCTCGCAGCTGTCATGGCTAGTTGCCCTTGGCGCGGCGCAGGAAGAAATCGCTCTGCGGTAAAAGCTCGAGCAGCTGGCCGAGCTGGCGATCGCCGTCGGCCCAGCCGTCGATCGTCCGTCGTACGGCGCACTTCTCGGGCTCGTCGAGCGTGAGGCCCAGCACGCGCTCGGTCACACGCTGGGGCAGGCACACGGCAACGTCCTTGCTCCGCGCCAGGAGCTCGCTGAGCTCGATCAGATCGCCGAAGGGCCCGTCCACGTCGGTCTGGTCGAGCACGCCGCTGGCATCGACCGGCGCGCCATCGCGCTCGCTCAGGTACTTGCCGGCGAGATCGTAGTGCTCGAACGCGAGTCCCAGCGAGTCGAAGTTCGCGTGGCAGCCGGCGCACGCGGGCTTCGAACCGCGGAGCTCACTGATTTCACGCTCGGTCAGGCCGAGCGCGAGCGTCTGCTCTATCTCTGCCTGGATGCCGGCCGGCGGCGGCGCCATCACGCGGCAGAGATACCTGTTGGCGATGAACAGGCCGCGATGCACGACTCGCGAGCCCGTTGGTAGGCTGAGCAGCGTGGCGCCGCGGCTGAGGATGCCGGTGCGCTGATCCGCGGGCAGCGGCCCGACGGCGGGCGGTCCCGAGTAGCCGGCGCCGTAGAACTGCGAGAGCGCGTCGGTCACCAGCGACTCGCGCGTGGTGAAGAGCT
Source organism: Polyangiaceae bacterium (assembly GCA_035539475.1). Classification (GTDB taxonomy): domain Bacteria; phylum Myxococcota_A; class Polyangia; order Polyangiales; family Polyangiaceae; genus PMG-095. Next base: position 10,438 of record DATLIL010000649.1, on the reverse strand, counting down.
CCCCCAGCGGCCGCTGGCCGAACACGTTGCCGTTCACCAGGTAGCGCACCTCGTCATCCATCGCCTGGCGCAGCGGCTGGTCGAGCTCGGGGAAGGCCGCGGGATCACGGACCGAGCTCCGCGCACCGTCTGCGCCGAGGACCTCGACGAAGAGCCCGGTCACGTGCTGCTGGACCTCGGGCAGCCCGAGGAGCCGCGTGAGCTCCGTGGCGATGCCCTCTGCGCTGGCCAGCGCCCCGCTCTCGGCCGCGGTGTAGAGCTCGGCGTCGGGTCCGCGGCCGCGCAGCGTGAAGGAGAGCAGCGACGCGACCTCGAACGGCGTCAGCGTGACCTCCGGCCCGGCCTGGTCGGGGGCGCCGAGCTCGGTGCGGTACAGGAAATCAGCGGACTGCAGCGCCGCGGCCACGACGAGCTCGAGCCCGCGCACGAACGAGGTTTCGGCGCCGGCGTCGTAGACAGCGAGCAGGGCCGCGGTGTCCTCCGCCTGCAGCGGGCGGCGAAAGGCCTGACGCGCGAACGACTCGATGAACTGCTGGGCGCATTCACGGCCCTCGGCGCAGGGCGCGAGCGCGGTGGGCGCTGTCACGGCCTGAGCCGCAGCGGCGAAGGCGGCGTCCCAGTACTGCGACGCCAGCGGGCCGCGCACGACGAAGGTCTCGAGATCCTCGATCAGGGCGAGCTCGGTGCCCGGCGTGGCGACCACCGGCGGCGTCACGCTGGGCAGGAGATCGCCCACCATGCGCTGGTACTGGGCATCGGTGAGCTTGCGCACGCGCGCCGGGATCAGTGCGGTTTCCGTGCAGAGTTCCGCCGCCACGGGCGCCAACTCGGGAGCGGGCTCGGGACCAGGCGCGGCCTGACCCCCGCCGTCGATGATGCCGGTGCAGCCGGCCGCCGACGTCGCTAGCGCGAGAGCGAGGAGAGTCGTCCGTCCGAAAATTGACGGCATGTTTCTACGAGTTGTCGGCAAGCCGCCGTTCCTTCACGCGCCGCGAACTTTTTTGGGTAACGTGCCGGCGTTGCCAAGCTGCTACTCACAGGTTCTCGCTCCACGTGCGGGAGTCGCGCTGTTCCTTGCCGCCGTGGCGGGTTTTGCCCAGCCTTCCGCCGACAGCGCTCACCTGTCGTGGGTGCGCGCGCCAGCCGCGGTGAGTTGCGGCGACGCCGGCGCCGTCCAGGCGGACGTCGCGCGCCGGCTCGGGCGCGATCCCTTCGCCGAGCCGAGCCGCCTCTTCATCGAGGCGATGGTGACGCGTGAAGGCAGCGAGTGGCGCGCCGAGCTCGAGATGCGAGACGCAGCCGGCGAGTCGCTGGGCTCACGCACGGTGGTGAGCGACGTGCCGAGCTGTGCATCGCTCGTCTCGGCAGCAGGACTTTCGATCGCCCTGATGCTCGATCACGAGGCGGCGCGCAACCCTCCTCCTTCACCAGCGCCGCCGCCACCACCAGTAGACCGCGAACCGCTGGCGCCCGCTCCAGCGGCCGAGGCGCGTGCGCATGGCGCTCGTGGCAGTGTCGTCGCCGCGCTGACCGGCGCCGCGCTACTCTTGCCCGAACCGGCGCTCGGCCTGCGCGTGGGTGGTGATCTGACGCTCGCCGGCGCGCTCGATCTGGCGCTCGCCTTGCACTTCTTCCCCGAGCAGCGCCAGGAGCTCTCCGGCTTCGATGTGAGCTTCGGTCTGACCTACGCTTCGCTCGGGCCGTGTTACCGGGTCGTCGACGTGGCGCGCGTTCAGCTCGCCGGCTGCGGCGCGTTCAGTCTGGGCGCCATGCACGCTGTCACTTTCGAGCCCGAGCAGAGCCAGAAGAGCGAGCTGCGCTGGACCGCCGCTTCGCTCGGCCTGCAGGCGGCCTGGCTCTTGTTCCAGCCCGTGACGCTGCGCGCCGGGGTGGAGGCTGTCGTGCCGCTCGAACAGCACGAATACCTGATCTTGCGCGACGATTCCGCGCCCGTGCGCGTCTTCGCGGATCCCGAAATTGGCGCCACGGCGCATTTCGGCCTCGGCGGTCGTTTCTAGAAAAAATGCCGAAGGTTGGCGGGCATGGCGACAATCTACGATCTTGAGGAACCCGCCGCGCCCATGCATCCTGAGGTCATGAGCCAGTCCCTGCGCGCGGTGCCCCGGCCGCAGGACGAGGCGGCCTTGCCCGCTGCAGCGCCCGCCAGCCTGGAGACCGCCTACGTCGACTGGGCCGGCTACGTGTGGCGGATGCTCCAGCGCCTGGGCGTCAGACAGGCGGACCTCGAAGACCTCTGTCACGACGTCTTTCTGATCGCGCATCGCCGCTTCGGCGACTTCGACGGGCGCGTCGCCATGAACGCGTGGCTGTTCGGCATCTGTCTACGCGTCGCGGCGAATTATCGGCGCCGCGCGCGTTTTCGCCTGGAGCACAGGAGCACGGGACTGGAGGACGAGGGCGCAGGCCTGCGGGCACCGCCTTCGACGGAGCCCGATCAGCAGCTCGCGCGGCGCCAGGCTCAGGCCCGAGCGCAGGCGATCCTCGACGGTATGGATCCCACGAAGCGGGCGGTGTTCATGATGTACGAGGTCGAGGGGCTCTCGTGTCAGGCCATCGCCAGCGAGCTCGGGGTCCCCGTAGGCACCATCTACTCGCGGCTGCACGCCGCGCGCGGCCTGTTCGAGGCCGAAGCGGAGCGCCTGGCATCCGCGCAGAGAAAGGAGGCCCCATGAGCGATCCGCCTCGTTTGCTGGAGCGACCCGAAACTTCGTCCTCGGCAGCCGAGCTATTGCGTGCGCTCGATCCGCCGGCAGCGCCTCCACCGGCCATCGAGCTTGCCCTGGCCAAGCAGCTCTCCACGATGGTGGCATCCAGCGCTGCGCAGTCGGCAGCGGGAGCCGTGTGGCTCAAGGTAGTGCTGGTCGGCGTGGCGACGCTCGGCGGCGCCGGCATGTTCGTGTGGTCGCGCTCCCCCGCGCCGAATCCTCCCCTGGCTGCGCAGACTGCCAGAGCTCCGGGGCCCGCACTTCCCGTCAGCACGGCCCCGGCGCCTCCCCTCGAAAGCGCCGTGCAGCCCGCGCCTGCGGCCGCCACGAGCGCTTCAGTCAAGCAGCGGGCACCGTCGCCCGTGACACCTCGCGACGTGCTGGCCGAAGAAGAGGCGTTGCTCGAGGCGGCGCGCCGCGCGCTGGCGAGCGATCCGGCTCGCGCGTACTCGCTGTTGCAGCGCCATCGCAGCCAGTTCCCCAATGGTCAGCTCGGCGCGGAGCGCATGTTTCTCAGCGTCGAATGCCTGCAGCGCCTGGGCAAGTCCGACGCTGCCAAGCGCGAGGCTGCGTCCCTCGCCAAGCATTATCCGAGCAGCACCTACGCGCGCAGAGCTCGGCAGCTCACCGGATCGCCGGAGTAGTGCGGTTGCGCGTTTTCTTGATTTTAGCGCTGCTGCTGTCCTGCTCGTCGTCGGCGATCATCGGCAGGTCCGCTGGCGATGGCGACCCAGCACCGAGCGAGGGCGGCGCCGGCGGCGTTGGCGGCACTTCTCCGAGCATGGCTGGAACGGTAGGCGCTGGTGCAGGCGGCGCTGGTGCAGGCGGCGCTCCCGTGACCATGCCCTCGCCAGAGGACGATCCGACCACCACTTACGACGAGCCCTACCGCGGCCAATTCCACTTCAGCACCGCGTCGGGCTGGATGAACGACATCAACGGATTCTGGCACTGGAACGCTGTCTACCACCTGGCTTACCAGGCGAGCCCGTACTCCCTCGCGGGCGGCTCGAACCTGCACTGGGCGCGCGCCACCAGCGTCGATCTCCTGCACTGGAAGCAGGAGCCTCTCATGCTCGTTCCCGGCATCAACGTCGAAGGCGAGGCCTGGTCCGGCTCCGTCGTGGTCGACGAGAACGACTCCTCGGGACTGGGCGGTGGCGAGCCCGTGTTCGTTGCCGCCTACACCTCCACCGCGCTGGGCACATCGCTGGCCTACTCCACGGATCAGGGGCAGAGCTGGCAGGCTCACGAGGCGAATCCCGTGGCCATCGGCGACGCCGCCTACGAGACGAATCGCGATCCGCTGGTGTTCTGGCACGAGCCGAGCCAGAGCTGGATCTGCGTCTACTGGCAGGGCGGCACGACGTTCTACACCTCGCCCGATCTCAGGACCTGGACGCAATCGTCGAGCGTTCCCTTCGGCGCCCTGGTGCCTGACTTCTACGAGCTGCCGCTCGACGGCGACACCGCCGACACTCGCTGGGTGCTGCAGCAAGCTGACGGCCAGTACCTGGTCGGGCAGTTCGACGGCGCGACGTTCGTACCCGACTCCGCGGTGGCGCAGGACATCGACGTCGGGCCGCACTACTTCGCCGCGCGCGCGGCTTTTCGAGCAACGCTGCCCGATCAGCGCCTGCTCCAGCTCGCCTGGCTGCGCGGCGACGAGCTCACGAGCGCGCCCTGGCGCGGCTCGGCGACGTTTCCGGTCGAGCTCGGACTGAAGACTTTTCCCGGCGGCGTGAAGGTGACGCGCTGGCCCATCGCCGAGATCGCGGACCTCTACGTCAACACGCGACACTGGGACGCGCAAACGCTCGCGGCCGGCAAGAACCTGCTCGCCGGCATGCGCTCGAAGACCTTCGACCTCGAGCTCGTGATCGACGCCAGCGCCACGACCGCCAGCACGCTCGACTTCACCTTCGCCAACAAAACCTTCAGCTACGATTTCACGACCCAGTCGCTGCTCGGCGCGCCGCTTTCTCCGATCGACGGCATCGTGACCCTGCGCGTGCTGGTCGATTGGGGTTCGCTCGAGATCTTCGGCAACGGTGGCGAGCTTTCGTACAGCGAGGGCTTCGCCTTCACGCCGTCCGACGGCTCGCTCTCGGTCAGCGCCGACGCAGAGCTGACCCTTATTTCGGCCGACTTCCGCGAGGTCGCGCGCACCTGGCCGGGCACGGCGGCACCCATCTCGGATCTGCTCGACGACGCCGCCGAGGACATCGGCTACGCAGGGCAGTGGGCGAGCATCGACGACGACTCGACCTACTTCGCCGACACCGCCCACGTTTCGCAGGCGGACGACGCCGCGCTCGAGGCCACCTTCACCGGCACGCGCCTGGTCTGGTACGGCCTCGAGAACGCAGACCTCGGAAAGGCCGACGTGTTCATCGACGGCGTCCTGGTCGGAGAAGGGATCGACTGCTACTCGCCCGTACGACGACCGGCTGAGCTATTCGCGATCTCCGAGCTCGAAAACAGCTTCCACACGGTGCGAATCGTGGCGACCGGCGAGCGGAACTCGAGCTCGACGGGGAGTGCCATCGTTCACGACTACTTCGTGGCCAGCGTCGCGCTAGAGTGAAGCGACATGGCCCCCAAGCCGCTGCGATCGATAGCGACGATCCCGCTCCGCCCTGACGGGGCACTGCGGCTAGCCGTGGTCGCCGACACGCACTCGCATCCCCACCCCAAGCTCGGCGCCGGGCTCACGGCCTGGGCCCCCGACGCGATTCTCCACGCCGGTGACATCGGCGACCGCGCCGTGCTCGACGAGCTCGCGGCGATCGCCCCGGTCCACGCCGTGCGCGGCAACATCGACGCGCGCGAGCACGATCTACCCGACGTCCTGGTCGTCACCGCCGGCGGGCTCCGCATCTACCTCACGCACATCGCCGTCGTCGGACCGCGACTGCGGGCCGACGTGGCGCGGGCGGCGCGCGCTGAGGGCGCGGCGCTGGTCGTGTGCGGACACTCGCATGTCCCATTCATCGCGAAGGACCGCGGGCTCACCGTGTTCAACCCGGGCTCGATCGGCCCGCGCCGATTCCACCTGCCCATTCTCTACGGCACCATCGAGCTCGGTCCGCGCGGTGTGCGGCTGGCCCACGTCGACGCGGAGAGCGGCCAGCCGTGGCTGCCACCGGCCGTTCCCGTGCCCTCGATTTGATCTCGCCCGTTGCTAGACCAGCGCATCAGCGCCACGACGACGCTGACACGAGCGGGGCGTATCGCCGCTCAGTCGCACAGATCGTCCATGCCGCAGGACTTCTCCTCACCGACACCGGAGAACATCCCGCTGCAATCCTGGTTCTCGATCGCGGTCAGGCATTGCCGCATGTCCTGCTGGTCGATGCCGTGCGTGCAGCCCTGGAGCTTGTCTCGAGACTCGCCGCCCTCCACGTTCATGCAGTGCTCCCGATTCTGGTACTTGGCATTCGGGCCGATGTTCTTGCAGCGCTGCTGGCGATCACAGCGCGCGTTGGTCAGGTCCATGATCGCCTTGTCGATCGCCTGCGTGGTTCCGGCCGCGGGCACCATTGGACCGGGCTTTTCCTTTTCGCAGGCCAGGACCGCGAGACCAGCTAGACAGAGCGTGAGGATACCTTCGATTCGCATGGGTGTTTCACCTGCCTCGATTCACGTGCAAACCCGAGACCAGCGCTTCACGGCAGATCCCCCGGCAGTGACAGCGCCGGCGGTATGTAGCGCTGTCGCGGACAATCACTCAAAATCGGTCCGCTTCACGCGGCGGTGCCTGCGGTATGCGCTGACGACGAAACCGAGTGCAGCCAACCAGAGCGCAGGACCGGGTGGCGAAGCTCGTGGCGGAGCTACCGTGCACTGTCCACCCTCGATGGTGTCGTCGCAGGGTGCCGGGGGTGGCGGGGGGAAGCGCTCGAGGCAAGCATCACTGTCGTAGAGCAGCGGAATTTCGGAGCTTGGCAGCTGCTCGCCGGAACCGAAGTCGAGCGAGTCGCCCCACGGAAGGGCCCAATGGAAGAAGCCGTCGAGCAACGCGGCTGTTCGGTGCTGGTCGCAAACTTCGGCGCTGTCCGCGGAGCAGCTCTCCCAGCACATCGGGAGCTCGGGCTCCGCGAGCCCCGTGCAGTCGTCCGCGACGCAGGCCTGGAAAGCGTCGCAGTTCGGGTAGCCGCCCTGAGACCCTGGCGAGTACAGGACGAAGAGCTCGGCACCCGGAAGGACACCCGCGTCCTCGTCGGGTGCGCACGGCAGCCCGCTGCCCAGTGGGCCGCCGATGCTATCGCCGGGCTCCACGAACACCGCCACGTTCTCTGCAGCGAAGGCCTCGTCCACCACCGCGACCAGCTGGCCCGATGCGAAGCTCTCGACGTGCACGCGCAAGAGACTTCCTCCGCCGTTCAGATGGTCGCACATGCAGTTTTCGGGACCGACGCAATCCGGGGACCCGGTCTGACCGCTCGAGCAACTCGAAAGGACGGCGACGCAGGCGAGACACGCGAGCCAGCGGGAAAAGCTCATTGCCAGGGGAGGATCCCTCGAACGACGCATGCGCGCTAGTGCATTTTAGAACAAACTATCCGCCATATTGCGCGGTCGATGCTATAAATTGCGCTACATGGACTACGAAGCCGTGGCCAGAGAGCTGGTTCGTGCGCTGCGCGGAAAGCGCTCGCAGGCGGCCGTGCGGCGGCGGCTGCGGCGCAGCAGCAACGTGCTCCACGCCTGGGAAACGGGCACCCGCTACCCGCGCGCCTCGGACTTCGTCCAGCTGCTCCAGGCCTCGGGCCGCTCGCCGCTGGTGATCTTGAATCGTCTTGCGCCATGCCGCGGCGGCACTCCGCGCGCCCTCGTCACGTCGTGGTTGAACGGGCTCGTGCGCGATCGCTCTCAGACGGAGGTTTCGCGACGACTGGGAGTGAATCGCAACACGGTCGCTCGCTGGCTCCTGGGCGAGACCGAGCCGAGGCTCCCGCAGCTGCTCGAGCTCGTGGAGCTGACGACGCAACGCCTTCTCGATCTGCTGAGTGAGCTAGCGGAGCCGGGGACCCTGCCGAGCGTCGCGGAGGCGCAGGTCGATCTGCAGCGGCAGCGTGGCCTGGCCTACAGTCAGCCGTGGGCACACGCCGTGCTGCGCGCGCTGGAGCTCGACGAGTACAGAGCGCTGCCAGCGCACGAGGTCGGGTTCATCGCGCAGCGTGTAGGGATCACGCTGGACGAAGAGCAGGCGTGCTTGCGCGCGCTGCTGGAGGCCAAGCAGATCCGGCGCCACGGTGGTCGATTTCGCGTGGCGCGGGTGCTGGCAGTGGACACGCGCGAGGACCCGGCCGGCAACCTGGCGCTGAAGCGTCACTGGTTCGGCGTGGCGAGCAGTCGCCTGCAGCAGCACGGGATCCCGGAACAGGGCCTTGCCTCGTACAATCTGTTCGCGATCTCGGAGAGCGACTACGAGCGCGTACGGCAAGCGCACCTCGACTACTACGAACGAGTCCGGGCGATCGTGGCCTCGTCCAAGCACCCGTCGCGCCTGGTGCTCGCCACGATCGGACTTCTGCCGCTCGGCGACGAGAGCCGTACGACGTCGGGACCTGCGCCAGCTCGAGGCTCGTGGCGGCGCACCGAAGCACGTCACATGCCAGCGTCGCGTATCCCCAGTGGCACGGAATCGAAGGTCCACCGTCCGTCATGACTATGTTCCTACGCCGGACGCCCCTATGCTGTGCCTCGTGGCGTACTGGCTCAACCGCAATGGTCAACCCGAAGGTCCGTATGAGGACCAACAGCTGCTCTACATGATCCAGAGCGGTCAAGTTCGCGGGGGGCACATTGCTCAGGACGGCAGCAATGCCTGGATGCCGATGGAGCAGCACCCGACGTTCGGATCGGCGCTGCACGCTGCGGCTCACGGTTACGCCCAGGGCGCTCACGGGCACGTCCAGGCCGCTCACGGGCACGTCCAGGGCGCGCAGTGGGCGCCGATGCCGGCAGCTCCTCCCCAGAAGTCCCCGCTCGTCCCGCTCCTCATCGTCGGGGGGCTGGTGGGCGTGCTGGGGCTCGGGGCGCTGGGTGCGTTTTTCCTTCTGCGAGGCAGCGAAGCAGAGACGAGCGACGACGCTTCTTCCGCTGCAGCAACCGCGGAACCGAAGAAGCTCGACACCGGCACGCTCGGTTTCCTGCTCGGTCGCAAGTACGCTTTTGCCTGCGTATTCACCCTGCTCGACAAGTCGGATGCCGCAGCCAAGAACATCGCGATCAGCGAAGCTGCCGCCAAAGAGCTCGGCATCACGCCGCCATCGACGCCCAGCAAAGACGGAGCGATGGCGGCGATGCGCTCGAGCTCGGTAGCCGACGAGATCAGCGGTAAGCACGACGCGAAGACCGCCGCAGCGTACTCACTCGGCGTGGCTGCCACCGACCTGTACTTCGGTGTGATGCTGGGTTCGGACGTTTCCTCGCAGCTCAACGACGCAGAGAAACACGCGCGCGCGGTTGGGATCCCCGAGGAGGCCTGGAAGAGCAAGCTCGAGGCGGCGAGGACGACGGCATCCGAGGACACCATCAACGCGCTGACCGCGGCGTTCGATGCCCACTTCGGCTACGACAAGTGAGCCCACTCGGATAGCTTCTTCTTTACTCCAGCAACCACACGTCTTGGCCCTGGTTCGCCGCCAGCTCGGTTCGGAACTTCGGGCTGCCGAAGACGTCATCGTAAATCATGACGACGCGCGAGCCCACGCCGTCGGTATAACGCGTCGTCAGCACGTACAAGCTGCCAGTCTGCGAGAGCCGCGCGCGAACTGGCAAGCCGACGTCTTCGACGCGAGCGTCGGGTTCAGCGGCGGACGTCAGCGAACTGGCGTTCTTGTATAGCAGCACCGACCCGGCACTTTGATCCAGGACCAGCAGCGTATCGCCTACGAGGTCCACCTCCAACGCGCTGTCGAGACCGGCTGTCAGCGTCGCGCTAGGCGGCCCGGCCGCAGACAGATCCTGCCACACGTCGACTCCGGAGTTCTGCGCGCAATAGAGGACGCCGTCAGCGAGTGCCGTCCCCCAGCAGCTCGCGTCCGACCACTGGTTCTCGAGCTCGACGTCGCCGCTTTCGGTTTTGGCCGAGACCAGCTGCAGGATGCCGGCGCCGCTGACCTGTGCTGCAAACAAACGGTCGTCAGCCGCGCTGTACGTCATCGAAGCGATCTGCCCCCATTCGTGAAAGAACGTCGCACGGGGCAAGTCCCCGCTGCCGAGCGAGCCGAACGCCGGGTACAGCACGATCGAGCCATCGACCGTCAACCACAGGTCACCTTCGCCGTCCACGGCTGCCCGGGCGACGCCCAGGCTGGGGCTGAGCTCCGGTAGATCGAGTAGCGCTGTCGGCGCGCTATCGCTCCCGAGGAAAGCGGCGCCGTCGAACATGACCAACTGCGCGTCGGTGACCACTGCGAGCCGCCCGTCGCCGACCACGACGGCGCGCGCGCCCGCCGCCTCGCCGGACAGCAAGACGTCGGGCACGACGTCGGCGTCGAGCGCCGCGGCGTCATTCCAGATCATGACGCCGCTGACACCCACTACGATCAAGCGATCCGGCCCAATCGCTCCAGGATCCCAGCCTCCGCTTCCGCCTGCGCTCACACCGCCCGCGCTGGGAGAGTTGCCATCCCCTCCGTCGTCGCTTCCAGTGCCGGCGTTCTCTCCGCCGCCGCTGTTGGCTCCGGCGCTGCTCTTGC
>DATLIL010000648.1:0-22433 GCA_035539475.1 Polyangiaceae bacterium | reverse complement strand
CTGCGGAGCAGGGCGCCCTGCGCGCGGGCGTCGGCGATGCGGGCGAGCGCACGCGCCGCGGCGCGCCGCACGCTTGCGTCCCGGTGGGTGAGGTCATCGGCGCTCACGGCGCGGCTGTCGCGGCGGTGCTCGGCCAGGGCGATCGCGCTCTTGCTGGACGGCCTGGCCGCGCTCGCGCTTGCACTCGGCAGTGGGGCTGCGCTGGCGCTCGGGCGTGCCGAGCTGCTGCCCGTCGTTCCATTCTGCCCGCGGCAGGCGGCGACGACGAGCGCGCAGGCCAGGAGACGGCGCTTCAGCGTGCTTGCCATCCCCACGTCGCTGTCTTGTCGAGCCACAGGCCCAGAGTTTCGCGCAGCGAGCGCCAGGCGTGGCGCGTGAGCGCGACCGGCGGCGCCGGCGCGGCGATGCCCGTCGCGTCGAGCCCGGCGCGAGCGAAACAGGCGAGCGCGCGCGGCAGGTGCCAGTCGCAGCTGACGACACCCACGCGAGTGATGCCGCGCTGGCGCAGGAGTTCGGCGGAAAAGTAGGCGTTCTCGGCGGTCGAGAGCGAGAGCAACTCGGGCACGATGGCCGCGGCCGGAACGCCGCGGCGCTCGAGCGCATGGGCCAGCACCTCGGCCTCCGAGACACCGTCCCAGCGCCGTCCGCCGCTGGCCACCACCAGCGGCGCCAGACCCTCGTGAAAGGCTCGGGCAGCGCGCTCGACTCGGCGCTCGGCGGCGGCCGAGAGCCAATCGCCCTTGCCGACGCGGCAACCGAGCAGCACCAGGGCCTCGAGCTTCACGCGCGAACCATAACCCGAGCTTGCGCTCCGCCGCGAGCGGGGCTTCGATCGCGCTGTGTCGAACCGCAAGGCGTCGCTCGCTGCGCTCGCTCTGGCCGGCGGCATCGCGCTGTCGGGCCTGGTGCTGCCGCGGCAAGTGAGGCTGGCGGACGCGCCCGAGCCTGCGGCCGCTGCGCCGGTCCCCGACGCCAAGCCCAGCGTGGGGAGTGGTCTCGATTGCGACCAGGCTCGCATTGTCGTGAGCGAGGTGCGCGAGCGACTGGCGGCGCCGGTTGCGCCGCTCGACGATCGGCTCTTCGCGGAGCTCCTGGTCGGCTGGCTCGATCCTCATGGTCTCTGGTCTGCGGCTCCCGATGCCGCCACCGGTGCGTTCGTCTACGATCGCGCGCAGCGGCTGCGGTCGGAGATGGAGTCCAGCAGCGGAGAGTGCTCGCAGGCGCGCGAGCTCGGGCAGGCGCTGGAGGCCTGGGTAGGCGAGCTTTCGCAGCTGTTCGATGCAGAGCGGCGGAGCGCGAAGGGCGCCGCGCCCGCAGTCGCCTACGAGCTCGCGGCCAGCGCGATCTTCGAAGATGATCCGGTGACGCTACCGGCGCGCGAGCTCGCGCGTGAGCTCGGACGCCGTACGGGCGCCTTCGAACGCGCTTTCGTCGAGCTGGCGCCGGCGATCGGTGATCAGGCGCGTGGTCGCTACTTCCCGGATCGGCGCGCGCTGGCGTGGGAGCACGGCGTGCTCAGCGCGGCGGTGCGTGCCTACGTCGCGGCGGTGGATCCGCACGGACAGTGGGTGCCGCACGAGGAAGAATCGTCGCTCTACATCGACGACCCGAGCTTCGACGGCGAGCCGCGACTCTGGGGCGACATGATGCGCACCGCGCTCGGTGTGCGCATCATCGATGCACCCGCGGCGCCGCTCGAGCTCGACGACCTGGTGCTCGCCATCGACGGTGAGCTCACAGCAGGGCTCAGCGTCGAGCACGTGGAGGAGCTCGGGCTCGCACCGCTCGAGGCAGCCACGCCCGTCAGACAGGTGCTCGTGCTGCGCCAGGGCGCGGAGCAGGCCGAGACCATCACGGTCGACTTCGAGGAGGCTGACGACGACGAAGACGCGGCGGCGCCTGCGCTCGACGAGCCGTAAGGCACCGGCTCGTCGAGCGCGCTGCTCGTTCGCATCCCCGACGTGCCGGAAAATCTGGGGCAGGAGCTCGCCGCGCTCGTGGCCGAGCTCGAACCCGACGCGCGCCCGGCGGGAATTCTGCTCGATCTGCGGGGCAACGGCGGCGGTTCCACCGTGGGCGCTTGCGGCGCCCTGGGCGTCTTCTTGCCCGGCGCGCCCGCGTTTCCGCTGCTCCATCGCGGACGGCTGATCGAAGTGCTCTCCGCGGCGGCGCCTGCGCGCGCCGGGCGCTGGCGCGGACCGGTGGCAGCGCTGGTGGACGCGCGCACCGCGAGCGCCGCCGAGATGATCGCCGGCGCGCTCGAACGGTATGATCGCGGTGTCGCGATTGGTGCCCGCACCTTTGGCAAGGGTTGCGTCCAGGAATACTTCGACGACGCGGCCGGTGCTGGTGTGCTCCGGCTCACCACATTGCTGTTCGCGCTTCCGGACGGCGCCTCGTTACAGCGCAGCGGACTCGAGCCACGCTTGCGCCTGGAGCCCGAGCCCCGCGGAGAAATCCTCGAGCGCGAGGCGGACCTCGACGGCTCGCTCGAGCCGCAATCCGGGCCCGATGTGCGCCGCGCGCCATGGCTCGGAGGACCCGCCTGGCCCGACCATCGGGGACGCGTCGGACCTTGCCCGGATCCAGCGGTTTGCGCCGCGCTGCGCAGAGTCGGGGCGGGCGCGAGCGCTGCCCGACGAGAGGCGGGCACCGTCCGGCGTCGCTCACCCGCGGCACGCTGAGTTGTGCCACCACGCGCTGGCCCCTATCTTGCTGAGAGTTGGTGGAGGCTCGGCATGGTGGACGAACGGCGGGTGGTCGTACGAAGGTTTCTCGGTCTGTGCGCGCTGTCAGCGTGCCTTTTCCCTGCGCCGGCTCGCGCCGAGGGCGTCGTCAGCGCTGGCCTTCAGCTCGGCATGACCCTCGAAAAGGAGCCGAAGGTCGAGTGGGGCATCAGCTTGCTCGCGTCCCGTGTGACGATCGAAATCGAGGACTGGGCCAGCTACGAGAATTGCCGCGACACACGCACGGGCCACGGCGGCTGGCTTCGCTTCAGCATGATCGGCGCTTCCAGCCCTCGGCTCGCGCTGGGCGCTCACTTCGGGCGCCAGTTTGGCCCGGAGGACATGGGCTACCTCGGAGAGCTCGGTATGGTCTTTCGCACCGACGAGCCTGGAGTCGGGATCCACACCGCTGCGCTCGGGCATTTCGCGTATCTCAACTTCTACGCACGCCAGCAGTGGCTGCTCGACACGTACACCATGGGCGTCGAAGGTCGAGTGGTGCCCACTTTCGGTTCGTCGGGAGACTGCCGCACTGGTGGCATCGCCGTGGGACGTCCGTTGCGCTCGAGCTCGGGCCGCACCATCGTGGGCATGAGCCGCGCGTCGGGCCGTGCGCTCGGAACGCCTGAGGCAGTCCGCGCGGCACGGCGCTGGGAGCAAGACTCACGCGAGGAGTGTGCGTCGGTCAGCGCCTTCCTCGAGCTCGCGCGCGATCTGCTGCTCGCCGGTGCTCCCGACTCGCTCGTCGAACGTGCGCTCGACGCCGCGGAGGACGAGATGCTGCACGCGGGGCTCTGCGCTCTCGTGGCCAGCGAGCTTTCGGGTCGAACGACCTGGCCCGTCCTACCGCCCCCTTCACGGCCGCCCTTGAGCGACCGCCGTGCGGTGCTCGAGCGGCTGGCTCGCGAAAGCTGGCTGGACGGCTGCCTCAACGAGGGCGCCGCCGCCCGCATCGCCGAGGTCGCGGCCGAGCGTTCGTCGGGTCCCCTCGTTCGTCAGGCTCAGGCGCGGATCGCGAGCGACGAAGCGAACCACGCCGAGCTCGGCTGGCAGGTGCTGCTCTGGGCCGCCGACGTCGGGGGGCCCGTGCTCCGGGACGGTCTGCGCCGGGCATGCGACGCGCCTCCGCGCCCGGCCCCCTCGGCCCCCGACGACTCAGCCCTGGGCCAGCTGGCGGGCGAGGAGCGAGCCCTCCTGGCCGCCCAGACGTCCGAGGCCTGCAGGCAGCGCGCTGCGGCTGTGCTGTAGCAGTCTCAGTGAAAGCCCAAAAAAGCCGGTCCCCGAATGCGGGAGCCAGGCGGGCCTGTGCTAGGTAGGGTAAGGAAAGAACCGGCTTAGACCGCTCAGATGCCATCCACCTTCGCCTCCGACGAGCCCGCCACCGGGGACGATCTCGAGTTCGACCCGCCCTCGTCCACAGACTCCTCCTACGAACCCGAGGACGAGCTCGCCTCCGACGTCAGCATCGACGACGATCTGGACGACGACCTCGACGAGGGCGAGCCGAACGATCCTGTCGTCTACCCGGTGGAGTTCGAGGACGGCCGCATCGACCCGGACGCTGCCAAGGTCGTGCGCCGGCTGACGCGTCACGGCTACGAGGCGTACCTGGTCGGTGGCTGCGTGCGCGACCTCCTGGTGGGCCGCTCGCCCAAGGACTACGACGTCGCCACCAGCGCCCGCCCCGACGACGTGCGCCGCCTGTTCCGCAACTCGCGCATCATCGGCCGGCGCTTTCGCCTGGTGCACGTGCTCTTCGGCGGCGGCAAGGTGATCGAGACGGCCACGTTCCGCCGCGCCCCCGAAGCGGCGGAGACGGAGCGCGGCAGCGCCGATCTCCTGATCAAGAACGACAACGTCTTCGGTGACGCGCACGAGGACGCCACCCGTCGCGACTTCACCATCAACGGCCTCTTCTACGACATCGAGCGCCGCGTGGTGCTCGACTGGGTCGGCGGCATGCCCGACATCGAGCGCCGCACCGTGCACACGATCGGCGATCCGATCGTGCGCTTCCAGGAAGACCCGGTGCGCATCCTGCGCGCCATCAAGTTCAGCGCGCGCACGGACTTCGGCATCTCTCCCGAGGTGTACGACGCCATGGTGCTCTGCCGCGACGCCCTGCGCCGCGCCGCCAAGCCGCGCCTGTTCGAAGAGGTGCTGCGGCTCCTGCGCGAGGGCGCCTCACACCGCTCGATCTGGCTCGCCTGGGAGACCGGCATCCTCGACATCCTGCTGCCGGAGCTCTCGGCTTACCTCGCCGATCGCCCCGAAGACGACTCGTCGGTCTGGCGCCTGCTGTCCGAGGTCGACGCCCGCACGCGCTCGACCCAGGGCGCGCCCGACGACATCGTGCTCGTGGCCGTGCTGCTGCTCGAGCCCATGCTCGAGGCTTGCTCCGGTCAGCGCGATCGCGTCGACGCCGCCTGGGAGTTCATGGAGTCGATCGTCGATCGACTCAACGTGCCGCGCCGCATCGCCGAGCCCATCCGCCGCATCGGCGCGGTCCTCCCACGCCTCCAGACCGGTCGCGTCGGTCGCTTCGCGCGCACCAACCTCTACCCGCTCGCCTCCGAGGTCGCGGAGCTCTACGCCGCCGCCCACGGTGACGCCTTTGCCGCCGAAGAAGACGGCAGCCACGTGGCCACGCCCGCCGTGTCCAGCGCACCGTCACGCCGCCGTCGTCGTCGCCGTCGCTGAGTCGCTGGTTGTTGGGGAACAATCTATAAAGGCGCTGCCTGTCGCGCTGGAGCGGGCGGCGACTGCGTCCATTCCGGAATCCACGGCGCGTCGCGTTTGACGGCGAGGATCCAGGCCATCGCCTCGCGGATCGGCCCCATGCGCACGCGATGGCGCGAGCCGTGGCTCGCCAGCAAGATAGGCGTCTTTCCGTCCGGCAAGTACTCGAGGCGGTACCCGAAGTTGCAATCGTAACAACCAGGCCGGCGCTCCTGCAGCGGGCTCTCCTCGTGGCGTTGCAGCAACGCCGTGGCGCGCTCCAGGGCACGGCGGTGCACTCGCCCCACCCGCCGAGACTCGACCGCGTCGCCATCCACCTTGCGCGAGCGATAGACGAGCCCGCGGCGATCGATGATGAATTCGTTCCCCCTGGGCCACGCGATGAGGATGAGCGGTGCGCTCGGCGCCTCTTTCCTGACCGCCGTGGCAATGAAGTCGCTGTCGGCTGGCAGCTCCGACTTCGCGAAGCCGAAGAGACTGAAGGGCCGCGATTCTTCCAGGGTCACGTCGAGCCGAACCACCGGCTCCGCCGCCGTCGGAGTGACGTACTTGGCGAACTCCTGGTACCCAGGAGCCCACGCGCTGACCCGCACTTGCGCACCGAGCGGAGCTTCGACTCGCGCCGGGAACTCGCTCAACTGTCGACTCATGGTCTGGGCTGACGTCTCGAGCACCACAACGCTGGCTTTCGTCCCGGGTGGCGGCTTGGCAAACTCCAGAACGACGGCGCCGGGTCCCGTTGGAACCGCTGCTGCCGAAGCGCTCGCTGTTGCCGAAGCGCTTGCTGCTGCCGACGCTCGATGGTTATCGTTCGAGCCGCGCTGACACGACACTGACTGCGCCGCGAGCGCGATCAGAAGTACCCCCGAGCGACGAAGGGTCACCGGTACATTGTAGCCGGCGTGCTGGAGCAAGCCGGAACGAGACTCGCTACGCCCGGGTGTGCCACCACCTGCCTTGAAGCAGCGACATCGCTGGGGTATAACTCTGGTTATACCCATGAAAACGGCGATTTCCGTACCTGATGACGTCTTCGAGCAAGCCGAGCAGGCTGCCAAGCGGCTCGGGATCTCGCGCAGCGAGCTGTTCACCCGCGCCGTCCGTGAGTTTCTGGGCCCCCAGCGAGATGCGGCCATCACGACTTCATACGACGTCGCATTCGCGAGCGGACAGGACGACACCGACGCGCTTCGCCGCCGAGCCGCGCGCAAGCGCCTGGCGACGGTGGAGTGGGACGACTGATGAAGCGGGGAGAGATCTGGTGGGCGGATCTTTCGGAGCCTCGGGGGCGTGAACCGGCGTTTCGCCGTCCTGTGCTGATCGTGCAAGACGATTTGCTCACCGAGAGTCGTCTGCCGACCGTCATGGTCGTTCCGCTCACTTCGAACACGCAGCGTGCCGCCGCAGTCGGCAACGTGGAACTGCCTGCAGCGGTCACCGGGCTCTCCAAGGCGTCGGTCGCGCTCGTTTGCCAGGTCACGACCGTTGACAAGGATTGGCTGACCGAACTCGTTCGTCCTCTACCGGATCGCGTTATGCGTCAGGTGGATACCGGTTTGCGGCTCTCGCTCGGCCTCTCGCTCTGAGGCCGGCGTTCAGCGCTACTCTCCGAGCAACGAGTAGCCCTGTAGTCCGCGCAGGATGAAGAGGATGCCCGCGCCGATCGGCAGCAGCGAGTAGCCGATGAAGTGCAGCGCTGTGCCGGCGGTTGCGCCGAGCTTCTCCCTCATCGGTCCGAGCTTGCGGAAGAGCTCGGGCTTCTTGGCGCGCAGAACGATGGTGACGATGCCGTAGGCGACACAAGCGACGCCGACGGTGACCGTCACCACGTTCATGGCGAGCGCCTCAGTTGGCGTTCATCTCGACGCGCAGCAGACGGCGGCCGATGAAGACGTAGTCGCCGTGATTGAGCGGCTTCTCCGCCTTGATGCGCACGTAGGTGCCGTTGCGGCTGTCGAGATCGGTGAGGAAGTACTTGCCGTCGCGCTCCTCGACCGTGCAGTGCTTGCCCGACATGTAGACGTCGCCGGGGAAGTTGAGGTCGCCGTCTTCGCGTCCGATGTTCAGGATCTGGCCGCGGGCGCAGACGGTCATGCCGATCGAGCCGCCCTCGAGCACCTGGTTCAGGCGGAACGCGCTCGGGTACTTCGGCGACGAGTAGAAGTAGGTGCCGTCGGGATCCACGCCGTCGGAAGCACGCGGCGTGGGATCGAGGCGGAAGACCTGCTCGCCAGCGAGGAAGGTGTCGCCGGGCGTGATCTCGACCGAGCCGCGGATGCGGAAGTACACGCCGTTGAGCGAGGCTTCGTCGCGGACGACGAGGTGGTCGTCGCGGTAGAAGAAGTTCGCGTGTTTGGGCGAGACGAACGGATCGTCGGGGAACTCGACCTGGCCGGTGCGGCCGACGACGTGCTGATCAGCCTTCAGGTGGTACGAGAGGCCGTCCATGCCTTCGCCGCGGATGAGGATGAGGCGCGCCTTCGCCGGATCCTGCATGTCGCTGTAGAAGTTGGCGTGCATGGTCAGGATGCTGTCCGGCGTCGGACTACCGCAGCGTCCGCAGAACTTGTGACCGCTCGGGACGGGGGTCATGCACGATTCGCAGACGAAGTACCTGGCTTGATCCATTGCTTCCTCCTGCCGACGTGGAGACTCCGCCGCGTCGGGGTCCGAGACTTTGCCGGACGCTCCCGAGCGAACACCAATTTCAGGCGATTGGGAAGAACGAGCTTTGTCGACGGCACTGTTTGCGGTGCCGCGGATTGGCTGACCGGCCGAGAATAGACTGAGGTCATTGCCACAGGAAAAGCAGCTAGCCGCTCCCATCGCACAGAACCCATCGCACTTGCCGCATGCGATGCCGACCTCGAGTCTGTCGAGCGCCATCTGGCTTCGTCCGAACGTATGAGGCGGGCCTGGGCCGGTCAAGCCCGGGGCCCAAAACGGTCACTTATCGAATGAACATGAACCGGGTCTCGTGGTCGCCGAAACCCTCCAGGCCGACGATCCTGAAGACCACCGTCTCCTTGCAGGACGCCCGCTCCACCGGCCCGTAGTCGCGGGAGTCGTAAGGGAACTGACGGTTATCACTCACCAGGTAGACCTGGTCCTCCGGCACCGTCGCCTCGACGGGCAGCGGCGCGACCTTCCCGTCGGCGTTGCCGCGCGGGTGGGTTCGGCTGCCGACCACTTCCATTTCGCAGTGCTGCTTGAGCTCGATGCCGGTCTGCGGATCGTTCACCACGAAGCTACCTTCGAAACAATTCGACTCGGTGACGATGGCCTTGTTGTTGACCGTCATGCGGCTGCCCTCGATCTTGAGCTTGTCCTCCGACTCGCCGACGATCCGGCCGACCACGACGCGTTCGGGCTGCTCAGGGTCGGGGCACAGCACGAGGTCGCCGTAGGACGGCTCGGTGAGACGCCAGAGCAGCACCAGATCGCCGCCGCGCAGGTTGGGAGTGACGGAGGCTGCCAGCCAAGCGTACTCCTCGGTCATTGGAATGCGCCACCAGCGGATGGCCACGGCGCGCGCCAGACCGACGATGACGCCGATGACCGCGACGCTCCAGAGCAGCACGCGCAGGGTCTTGCCCATGGAATGAGGAGCGTACGCCGCTCCTCCGCCGAACGCGACTATTCACATTCGATCGGCGGGAGCTCGCTCAGGCTCATGCCTTCGGAGACCATCTGCGCGTGGGAGAACAGCTGTCTCCAGGCGTCGAGGCGCGTAAACTCCGAGCGGCCCAGCGTGTTTTCGCTGGCGTCCATCACGCTGGCCGAAATCACGCCCATGATCGCGCCGCTCTTGGCGTCCAGGACCGGACCGCCGGAGTCGCCCGGGCAGATGCTGGCCATGGTCTGGAAGCGCGAGTGCGAGACGTGGTCGATCTTGCCGCCCTGCCGCGTGGCGCGACGGATGACGTTGCTGGTGTGCACGCAGCGTCCAAAGCCGACTGGCTCGATGGCTAGGCCAGCGGTCGGCGGGCGGTCGAGCTGCGGCGCCCGGGTGGCAACCCCGACCAGCGCGCGCTCGAGCACGAGGATGGCGATGTCACCCTCACCCGCTGCGTAGCCACACGTGGGTGTAATGACGGCGCGGACTCCGACCTCGCCCCAGGCGAAGTGGTCACCACCGAGCTCGACCATCACGTCGGCCGCGGTCACGTCCTTGGAGAGCATCTCTCCGGTGCGCGAGCGCTTGGCCATGCAGTGGTGCGCCGTCAGCACCTTGTCGTCGTCGATCAGAGCACCCGAGCAGGTGACCTCACCGGCCACGACGCGCACGACGAAGTCTTCGTCTTCGGCCAGTACGATGGACTCGGGGGTTTCAGTGCGCAAATCACCCTGCGGCAAGGCGGCGGGTGTGGCCACTTCACCGGGTTTTTGGCCCTGTTTCGCGAAGCGCGCGCAGCCAGCCGCGGCCAGCAAGGCGCAGCTAGCGACACCTACGCGCACCCACCCCGCGCTCAAGGCGCACCTCCGCCGGTCTCGAACGTGACGCCACTGACGCTCATGTCCGCCGCCACTCGCTTTTGCATTTGTGCGCCGCTCAACTCCAGACAGTCAACGTCTACCAAAGTTTCAACACCGCCTTCACACGAGGTCTTTGGACACCTCGTGAAGGCCGAGTCCCGTTTCGCGCCGCTCTCCGCGTCGGGACTTCAACCGCGAGTCGCTACTGTCTCAGATCTCCCGCACCTCGGCCAGCGAGTTTGGCGCACTCACGTCAGCTAGGTAGCCGCTTTAACTACATCGCTCTTCGCGCGCCCGCACACCCCGCCACAGCGCTCACTTTTCCAGGGAGTTTCGCGGGCGAACGCCGCGCCACACCCTCCACAGTGTCACGCGGTGACGCGCTAGAGCGTGACGACCAAGTCGTCCTTGTGGACCACGACCGAGTCGGCGCCCCCGGAGCCGAAGAGGTTGTCGAGATCCGCGCCCTTGCGGCCCGCCGAGCGCGCCACGTCGAGAGCGCCCAGCTTCGTCAGCCCCCGCCCGACCTCTTTTCCGTCGAGCGCGACGAGACGCACTGCGTCGCCGGGATTGAACTGGCCGCGGACGCCCACCACGCCGATCGGTAGCAGGCTGCTCTTGCCGCCTTGCACCGCGCGCACCGCGCCGTCGTCGAGGATCAGCGTTCCCCGCGGCCTGAGCGTCACCGCGATCCAGTGTTTGCGGGCACGGAGTGGCAGCCCGAGCCGCGGAAAAACAGTGCCGACATCGTCGCCGCGGATAATTTCGTGCAGGACCCCGGGGTGCGTCGCGGGGGCGATCACCACGTTGGCTCCGGAACGGCTGGCGTTGCGCGCCGCGTCGACCTTGCTGGTGATGCCGCCCGAACCGACACGCTCGCCGCTCGCGCCGTGGGTGAACACCACGTGATCTTCCTTGAGCACGGAGATGCGCTTGCCGCCGTGGTCGAGCACGCCCTCCACGTCGGTCAGCAGGATCAAAAGCTCACAGCCGAGGAGCGGCACCACCATGGCGGAGAGCTGATCGTTGTCGCCGAAGCGGATCTCTTCGGTCGAGACCGTGTCGTTCTCGTTGATGATCGGGACGGCGCCGGCTTCGAGCAGCGCGGCAAAAGCCTCACGCGCGTTGTTGAGGCGCTCGCGGTCGGCCAGGTCGGCGTGAGTCAGCAGGACCTGGGCAACGGTCAGCCCCTCCTTCGCGAACGCTTCGTCATAGCGGCGCATCAGCACGCTCTGACCAGCGGCGGCGGCGGCCTGAAGCTTGGCCGTCTCCTTGGGGCGGCCCTTGTAGCCAAGGCGCTGGCAGCCAATCGCCACCGCGCCGCTCGACACGATGACGAAGGAGCGCTTCGGTCCGGTCAGAGAGGCCACGTCGCTGGCCAGCCTGGCGATCAGTTCCTGGTCGTTGGCGAGCGTGCGCGAGCCGATCTTCACGATGACGCGGCGCGCTTGTCCGAGCTGCTGACGAACGTTCACGAGGCGCATTTACCATACGGCCGCGCGGCCGAGTGGGCCTAATCGCGAGCACTGTAAGCCGCCGGAGATGAAATCCGTTAGGAAGGCACAATGACGAGACGGCTTGGTCGGGCGCTTTCCCTGGCAGCCCTGGCGCTGCTCTCCGCCTGCGGTGGCAAGAAGGTGCAGGCTCCGGACGACGGCGGTCCGGTGACCCAGCGCGCGTCGGGCTCGAAGGAGCGCGAGAGCGTCGCGGTCACCATCTACAACGACAACTTCGGGCTCGTGCGCGAGGAGCGCACCGTTGCGCTCGGCAAGGGTCGGGTGGAGCTCGCCTACGAAGACGTCTCCGCCAACATCGAGCCCGAGACGGTGCACATCAAGAGCCTGAGCGACGCCGACGAGCTCAGCGTGCTCGAGCAGAACTACCGCTACGACCTGTTGAGCCCCGACACGCTGCTCAAGAAGTACGTCGGCAAGAAGCTCAAGGTCGCGCGCTACAACGAGAAGCTCGGCACGGACGAGATCAAGCAAGCGGAGCTGCTCGCCATCGAGGGCGGTCCGGTGCTGAAGATCGACGGTGAGATCGTGGTCGGTTTCCCCGGTCGCTTTCTCTTTCCCGAGGTGCCGGAGAATCTCTTGCCCAAGCCCACGCTCGTGTGGCTGCTGGCCAGCGGGCTCGAGAAGCAGAAGCTCGAGGTGACGTACCTCACGCGTAACCTCAGCTGGAAGGCCGACTACGTGCTGGTGCTCTCGCCGGACGACAAGCAGGGCGATCTCGCCGGCTGGGTCACGCTCGAGAACAACACGGGGACGAGCTACGAGCATGCGCAGCTCAAGCTCGTGGCTGGCGACGTGCAGCGCGTGGCCCCGCCCCCGCCGCCGCAAGCGCCGATGCCCGAGTCGGTGGCGATGGACATGGCAGCGCCCACGCGCCCCCAGTTCGAGCGCGAGTCGCTGTTCGAGTACCACCTGTATTCGCTGCAGCGCCCGACCGACTTGCTCGACAAGGAGCGCAAGCAGGTGCGCCTGCTCGAGGCCGCCGGCATCACGCTGAAGAAGAAGCTCATCCTGCGCGGCTTCGACTGGTACTTCCGCCAGCAGACCGGTGAGCTCCCGCCCAAGCAAAAGCTCGGCGTCTTCGTCGAGATCTCGAACAGCGAGAAGAACCAGCTCGGCATACCGCTGCCCAAGGGCGTGCTCCGCGTCTACAAGGCCGACAAGAGCGGCTCGCGGCAGTTCGTCGGTGAAGACGGCATCGATCACACGCCGCGCGACGAGGACTTCGAGGTCAAGCTGGGTGACGCCTTCGACGTGCTGGCCGATCGCCGGCAGATGACCTGGAAGACGCTCGGCTCCTGCGGCAGCGAGAGCACCTGGGAGATCAAGGTCAAAAACCACAAGGACACCGCCGAGCGCGTCGAGCTCTGGGAGCCAGCGAGCGGCGAGTGGGACATCGTTCAAAGCAGCCACAAGGCCCGGCGTGAAAACGCGAGCACCTTCGTCTTCGAAGTCGACGTGCCGGCCCGTGGCGAAACCAAGGTTACTTACACCGTTCGCGTGAGGTGGTGCTGAACATGCTTCGCAAGTCATTCTCCGGTTTGATTTTGGGGTGCGCGCTGCTGACGGCGCCGCCTGCCGCGCTGGCGCAACAGAAGGCGGCGCCCGTCGCCGTGCCGGCGGCGAAGCCCGCGCAGAGCACGAAGGTCTCGACCGAGACCGACCGCAAGAAGGTCTCGATCACCGTCTACAACGGTAACTTCGGCCTCGTGCGCGAGGTGCGCGACTTGCCCGACCTGGGCAAGGGGCAGGTCTCGCTCGAGCTCCGCGACGTGGCGGCGACGATCCAGCCCGAGACGGTGGCGATCCAGTCGCTCACCGGCGCCGGCAGCCTCTCGGTGCTGGAGCAGAACTACCGCTTCGATCTGCTGACGCCCGAGAAGCTGACGGAAAAGTTCGTCGGTCGCGACGTGCGGCTCTACCGCTATCACCCGCAGACCGGCAAAGAAGACAAGGTCGACGCCAAGCTGCTCAGCACCGTGGGCGGTCCGATCTACGAGATCAACGGCGAGCTCACCTTCGGCTATCCGGGCCGCCTCGCCTTCAGCGAGCTGCCGCCCAACCTGATCGCCAAGCCCACGCTGGTCTGGCTGCTCGAGAGCCAGCAGCCCAAGCAGAGCGTCGAGGTCACCTACATGGCGAACGAGATGAACTGGCACGCCGATTACGTGCTGGTGCTCGACAGCGCCGAGAAGAAGGCGGGCCTCACCGGCTGGGTCACGCTCGTGAACAACACCGGCGCGAGCTACAAGGACGCGGAGCTCAAGCTCGTGGCCGGCGACGTGAACCGCGTGCAGCGCGAGGTCGCACAGTACCGCATGGAGGAGGGCAGGATGGGAGCGGCGAAGGCGGCGCCCTCCTTCCAGGAAGAGGGCCTGCTCGAGTATCACATGTACACGCTGCAGCGCCCGACCACGGTGCTGAACAACGAGCAGAAGCAGGTCACCCTGCTCGACGCCGACGCCATCGGTGTCGAGAAGAAGCTCATCCTCTCGAGCCAGCCGTACTGGTTTCACGGCAACCACGGCCGCAACAAGAACGTGCAGAAGATCGGAGTCTTCCTCGACTTCCAGAACAGCGAGAAGAACCGCCTGGGCATGCCGCTGCCCAAGGGCACCGTGCGCGTCTACAAGGCCGACAAGAGCGGCGCGCGCCAGTTCGTCGGTGAGGACGCGATCGATCACACGCCGCGCGACGAGAAGGTGCGCGTCAAGCTGGGCGAGGCCTTCGACGTCGTGGCCGAGCGCAAGCAGATGAGCTGGTCGGCACTCGGCAGCTGCGGCTCCGAGAGCGAGTGGGAAATCGAGCTCAGGAACCACAAGGACGAGGCCGTGCGCGTGCTGATCGAGGAACCGACGGGCGGCGAGTGGACGGTCTCGAAGTCGAGTCACCCCGCCACGCGCAGGGACGCGAGCACCTTCACCTTCGACGTGCCCGTGGCCAAGCGCGCCAACGTCAAGGTGACGTACACCGTGCGCGTGCGCTGGTGCTGAGCGGCTCTTTGCGCGCGCGTCTTCGATGATCCGGGCGATGCGCTCCTTGCCGAAGTCCTGCTCAGCGAGGATGATTGTGACTCGCGCGCGTCTGCTGCTGCTCTCGTCGCGGTGTGTGCTGCCGCGGGTCCCCTTTCTCGCCGCCAAGAATAGACAAGGCTCGCCTTGTCGGAGGCGCGGACTTTCTTCGACGAGGATTTCCGCGGGCCCGTAGGAGGCAAGCCTCGTTTCTGGCGGCGAAACCCGGGACCGGCAAAACCGATAGGCTGACGTTGGGCTGCATCCGCTGGTTGAGCCGTTACTTCGCCCCGAGATTCGTGTGGCCGAACCTGACAGGCCGTCCCTTGTCCCCCTTCCGCCGAACCAAGAGCACGCCAGACGGCGAGTAGGGACCGAAGAGAACCTCAGCGAAGTCGCGACCGGCGTCGAGCTGCTCTGGTGGGCATGCGCTGGCGAAAGTGAATTCGAGTGAGGGCAAGCTGTGCCGCTTGATCATGAATTGCCAGGCGACTTTGTCGATCAAGCGGTCCAGCGCCCGCTCGACGATCACGGCAAGATCCCACAGTAGTCGCGCGCAACCTTGCTGCTGCTCTCGTCGCGGTGAGGGACGCGCGCTGTCGCATCGACGCCCTGCACAACTACGGCGACGTGTTCTCCCTGCTCGGTCGCATCGCTGCCGCGTGCGCCCTTTCTCGCCGCCAGGCATAGACAGGGCTCGCCCTGTCGGTGGCGCGGACCCAGGAGCACGCCAGACGGCGAGAGGCGAGCGCGACAGATCTCTTTTCCGCACTGAATGGCGCCCCGTACGACGCGACAGGCAGTGTTGTCGCCGGCGTGTTCCCGAAATCCAGCACTGAATCGCTGACTCGCGCTGCGGCGAATTTCGCAGAGGGGTGACTTGCGCGTCGCTGTGGCGTTGCGGATTGCTGCCAAAGCGCCGCGACGGGCGCCCAAATCGCGATGAAACGGCTGAAAACCGGGGTGCTGCGCAGGTGGTACGAGCAGTGCCTACGTGTCGTCCTCGCTGTCTATCCACAGCAAGGAGAGTGAAAAAGATGTCAGGTAAAAGTGGGAAGGCGCTCACAGCGCTGCTGGGTACGTGTCTCTCGGCGCTACCCGTACTCTTGGCGTGTACGAGCGCCGAAAAAACCGGGACGTTGCAGCAGGGGGTGCTCGACCTGGACACGTTCGAGCTCGACGGGAACGCGACCGACGATCCGCAGGTGCCGGGCGACGATTGGGACACGGTGGTCGCTGGCAATGGGGCAGATATCGTGAACACCGGGGTGATCCCGGACGTGAAGCCCGTTTCGATCTTCTGGACAGGCGGTTCGAAGGACATTCACGACATCACCGAGTGGCGCCACAAGGATGGCAGCGTCCCGCCGAAGGACGAAATCACCAATGCGTACGCGGCCGCGTACGTGGCCAACGGGGATCTGTCCGTCTACTTCGGTGCCGATCGCTACGCTCAGAACGGCGCCTCGCAGATGGGCTTCTGGCTGCTGCAGGACGAGGTCGGCCTGAACGACGACAGCACCTTCAGCGGTGAGCACGTCATTGGTGACGTGCTGGTGCTGGCCGACTTCAACATCGGCGGCAAGGTCAGCCGGATCAGGATTTACGAGTGGGTGGGCAGCGGAGGCAGCGAAGACACCGTCGATCTGATCGACGAAGGCGAGCCCGCCACTCCCGGCGACGACCTCTTCTGTCTGGACGGCACGACGGCCTGCGGCATCGTCAACGGCACCGACGTGCCTTCGCCCTGGGCTTACGTGCCGAAGTTCGGTGACCCGGACATCTTCCCACCGGGCGCGTTCTTCGAGGGTGGAGTCAACATCACCGCGCTGTTCGGTCCGGACATCTGCTTCTCGAGCTTCCTCGCCGAGACGCGCGCGTCACACGAGATCAACGCGGTGACCAAGGACTTCGTTTTGGGCAGCCTCGATACCTGCAGGCCGCCGCCGGAAAAGTGCGAGATCGACGTGAGGAAGGTGTGTGAGGTCAAGAGCAAGAATGCAGACTGGTGTGAGAAGGACTTCACGGCGTCCTTCACCGTCACCATCACCGCCGACTGCGACCTGCCGAAGGGCACCATCATCACCGTGGTCGACGACGCCGGCACGGCCGACGATCCCAGCGACGACGTGACGGTCGAGATCGAGCTCGACGAGGACGTGGCCGCCGGCGACCCCATCGACGTCTCGGGCTTCTTCCAGACCAACCAGAATCCGCCCCTGTACAACGTCGCTCACGCGACGGTCGACACCGGCGAGCAAGAGGTCACCGGTTCTACGGAGCCGACGGCCTGCACTCCGCTCGATCGCAAAGACTGAGCTGCGTGAGAACAACCAGGCTGGGCCTGGAAATCAGCTGTATTGGTTGCTCCGCCGCCGGAATCGGCACCCGGCGGCGGAGCTCTTTTGTGCGCTCCAATGCCGCTCCGATCTCTCGCCGCCTACATGGTGCGATTGAGGCCTACTCACGAACTTCATGAGTTCGTGTTTCGAGTTTCTCAAATCGTGATCGGAGTGAGCTCAGTCGGACACTGATCGCCGTGCCGTTCTTCGCCGGGAGACGTGTGTCGTGGCTGCCCCTCGAAGTCGGCACACAACCTTGAACCTTTGACCTCAGCCCTCTAGCATTACCAACATGCTGCAAGTGTCGTTCGGTAGGGGTAAGCGTGCGCTAGCTCTAGGTTCGTTCACGGCCTGGGTGCTGGCGATGGCTTGCAGCACTGGCCAGGACCAGGTTCAGCGCACGCAGCCGGGTCCCGGCGGCGGCGACTCCGGTACGGGCGGCGAAACCAGCAACGCGGGCACCAAGTCGAACAACGGCGGCAGCATCAGCATCGACCCGGACGACGGCGGCGATTTCGGTGAAGTCGCCTCGCTGATGTTCGATCCGCCGACCGCCACCATCGTGCTCGACGGCGCGACTCCCGGTACGGCGGAGTACTCGCTCATCGCGGTCGACGCCGAGGGCGATACACTCGTCGTTGGCGCGGAAGCGCTGCAGTTCGATCGCCCCGACCTGGCCAGCGCGGCCACGGGCTCACCCGTCGTGTTGACGTCGCCGGGCCAGATCGCCGGCACCGGCACCCTGCACGCCATCTACAAGGGCCTCGAAGCCACGGCCACGCTCGAGGTGCAGATCATTCAGCGCGTCGTGGGCACGGTCGATCCGGCCGTGGCCGACGCCCTCGACGGCGACATGCTCGCCGCCGATCCGCTGCTCACCGAGCTGCTCTATCCGTACACCGAAACGGTTTTCCCACTCGGCCTGACCGCGCCGCTGATCATGTGGGACGCGCCCAATCCGACGGGTGACGTCTATCGCGTGCGCCTCGAGCAGGGCAATTTCACCTACGATCAGTACGGGGCGGTCGACGCTCCCGGGCAGCTGCGGGTCGACCAGGCCATGTGGGACCGGGTAACAGCCTCCAACAGCGGCGATCCGCTGACGCTCACGGTGTCACGCTACGACTCGCTCACGACCACGGCGTACACCTCCGCCACTCAGAGCTACACCATCGCTCCGGCGAGCTTGCGCGGCGCCATCTACTACTGGACCGCGTCGGGTGACGGGACCGAGCGCGTGGGCAGCATCGTGCGCATCCAGCCGGGCACCGGCGCCATGCCCGAGCCGCTCAACGAGGGGCGCTGCATGGGCTGCCACTCGGTGAGCGCTCAAGGCAACGTGCTCGTGGCCACGATCGAGGACTTTTCGGCGCCCTCGCTGCCGCCGTACCAGCATCCCTTTGGCGGCTTCGACGATCCCGAGACCGTTGGCAATGACGACATCCACACCAGGCCGTGGGCGGCCTTCTCGCTTCCGGCGGGTGACCTGTCGCTGCAGACCACCAAACACGGTGGCAGCTCCGCGCTCACCCCGGACGGCGCCTACGTCGTGTTCGGTAGCCCGTCCAGCGGCGACCCTGTCGGCGGCGTAGCGGGCTCCAAGTACCTGTCGCTGGCTCCCACTGCCACGGGCGAGGTGATCGCCAACAGCGGCCTCGACGACCTGGTGCCCAGTGTCGTCGGTCATCAGTTCTTGATGCCCGCCTTCTCGCCCGACGGCACCAAGCTCGCCATGGTCGAGGCCAAGGTGGATCTGCCGACGGACAACGTGCTGTCTTCCGAGGAGCCGGCATCCGCGCCCCTCGCTCGCATCGTCTACATCGACTTCGATCAGAACGCTGCGGGCGGTCCCAAATTCAGCTCGACGCTCCACGAGGTGGCTCGGGCGGACGCCTTCCCAGCCACCAACAACGGCATCGCCTACCCCGCATTCACCGCGGACAGCCAGTGGATTGGTTTCCACACCGGTGAGTACGCCGCTGGGTGTCACGCGCCGTGGCCCGATGGTTGCCTCGACTCGACTCCCGACGCGGGCGAGCTCTGGATGGCCAAGGTCGACGGTACTCAGCTGATCCGTCTCGACAAGGCGAACGATCCCCCATTGCTCGCCGACCAGAAGGTGAACCGCGAGCCGACGTTCAATCCAGAGAAGCGCGGCGGCTACTCGTGGATGGTGTTCACCAGCATGCGGAACTGGGGCAACGACGCCACGATCACCGGCCCCGCCATCAACGGCAAGCGCCGCCTCTGGGTGGCCGCCGTCGACGGCGAGATCGGCACCACCGATCCCAGCCACCCCGGGTTCTACATCGAGGGTCAGGACAACGAGACCCCGAACATGCGCGGCTTCTGGGCGCTCTCGCAGTGCATTCCCACGCCGCCCCCGGCGATGCCGGAAGACGGCGCCTGTACGGCCGGCTTCGAGTGCTGCTCTGGCTTCTGCATCGAGGGCGTCTGCTCCGATCCGGTGGGCCTCACCTGCGTCGGCCTGGGCGAGGCCTGCACGGCGGACGCGGAATGTTGCAATCACCCGCCGGTGAACTGCATCGACAACGTCTGCGCGATCCCGCCGCCGCCGAAGTAACTCTTCAATAAGCGGCCGGCGAGCCGAGTAGCTCGCGACCGAAGCGGCAATGTTCCGCTATCGGCACTGCCTCATTCGAGGGCTGCCTTCCCCGGGTAGGTCTGTTACGTTGAGAGAAGCGCCTGACGCAAACCTCGCGCTTCACGACAACTGCCGGGAGTGTGGAATGAGCATGGTCGAAAGGTCCTCTTTCTTGTCACGATTCACCTTGGGTCTCCTTGCCTGTCTCGCGGTGACCGTCGCCGCAGTGCCCGAGGCCGACGCGCAAGCCAAGAAGCCGACGCAGAAGGAACGCGACTCGGCGCGCGACGCATACAACTCAGGCACGGCCGCGTACGACAAGGGTGACTACACCGCCGCGCTCGAGGGCTTCCAGAAAGCCAACAGCATCATTCCGAGCCCGCACGCCCAGTACTGGATTGCGATGTCGTTCGACAAGGCGGGCAAGAAGGACGAGGCGATCAAGGCCTTCGACGAGCTCCTCGCCAACCCCGACGTCGCCAAGATCGGCGACGAAAAGCAGACCACCGCCAAGAACCGTGTGGCCGAGCTGAAGAAGCCGCCAGAGCCGGAACCGGCGCCGCCCCCGGTCGAGGATAAGCCGCCGGAGCCTCCGCCAGAGGAGACGCCGCCTCCCCCGCCCACCGACGTTCCGCCCGCGGAGCCACCACCAGCCGAGGAGTGGCCGCCCGCTGGCGGCGACGAGGAGCTCGAGTGGACCAACATGCTCGGTGAGATCGGCCTGCTCACGGGTCCGATCTTCATCTCGAGCGAGCACAACCTGCACGAGGAGCGCTACACGCACAGCGAGTACTCGGGCATGGCCTGGCTGCTCGGTCTGCGCGCCAACTTCTTCCCCATCAAGTACCTCGGTATCGAGGCCGAGTACGCTCACGGCTGGGGCTCGGTCGAGACTCCGCCTGGTCCGGCGGTGCTCGGCGCCGGCGGCGACAGTGCCCAATTCAACACCGTCCGCGGTCACCTCGTCGGTCAGGCTCCCGTGGGTCGCTTCGTCCCGTTCGGGCTCGTCGGCGCGGGTGTGCTGCAAGCCACCTCGGATCGCCTCGGCGCCGACGGCGACTTCTTGATGGAGTTCGGCATCGGTGCGAAATTTAGCGCTACCAAGCTGTTCACCCCGCGCCTCGATATCCGCTTCGATCTCACACAAAAAGAGGACGGCAACTTCAGCGACGGCGTGGCGCTCCACCCCGAAATCCTGCTCGGTCTCGGCCTGACGCTCGGCCGCTAGCTCCGCAGACAATTAGGCGCCGCTGGTGCGCGCTTCACCGCGCCCCAGCGGCCGCTGCCGGAACTGCTGCGCTCACGCCACTGCGCACTGTCACCCATGAGCGGCGCGATTCAACGACTTGCGCTCGCTCGCGCTGCCGAGCCGCGACACCCTGCGCTGTTATGTCGCGCGCACCGCATGCTCGAAATGACGCGGCACATGCGTTGCTCGAAGCGCTCGCATGGCCGGAAGGCGCGAGACGACGACGCGAGCTCAGGCGTTCGTTGCATCTGCCTTCTGCTTCGCAGTCACGTCCTGTGCGGGTCCTGCCGAAGAGCCTCAGGCCTGCGACGACAGCGAGATGCTGGCCGAGCACAGCGAGGCGATCGTGCTCGACGAGTCTCCACGAACGCCGCGCACCAGCGAGTGCACCTCCGACGAAGGTGTCGTCAGCTACGACGTGACGAGCCCTCCTTACGGTGCCAAGGGCGACGGCGAGAGCGACGACATCACGGCGATCCAGGCGGCCATCGACGCCGCATCGCTGCGCGCAGCCACCATCCCGGGCACCTGCACGGTCGAGGTCTACTTTCCCTCCGGCGAGTATCACGTCAGCCGCGGTATCTACGTGCCTTCGCGCGTCGCGCTCCGGGGCCACGCTCGTCAGAGCACGTTCTTGATCAAGACCGGTGAAGGCAGCCTGATCGAGCTCACGGAACGAACCAGGGCCAACAAGCCCGAGCAATGCGCGGGCGTGGACCACATCAGCGTGAGCTCGCTGACGCTGGAGATGCGCACCAGCCTCCACGACACGTCGAAGCCGCTCGGTATTCGCGGGCACTGCATCCGCAGCCCGGCCGGCGCACAGTACCTCGAGCTCAGAGACCTCAAGTTGAGCTCGTGCCACTTCTACGGCCTGGGCTTTCAGGTCGTGTACAGCGAAAGTGGCACGTACGACTGCCGCAAGACCTCTCGCCCCTACGAGCACGTCACGGTCGACGGCGTGAACATCGTCCGCGTGGGCAGCGACGCCATCGACTTCAAGCAGCCGAATCGCCACATGAACGACGATATCGAGCTCCACCGGATCTGCGTCGGCGACATCGGCTGGAACGACGACGACGCCAGCGCGGCCGCCTTCGACATCGCCGGCAACGACGTTCGCCTGAGCACCGTGACTCACGTCAACCCGGTCACCTACTACGACACCAGCGGCACTCGCGCCTACGTCTCCGGCATCCGCTTCCGCAGCGGCGAGCGCAACGTGACGAACTCCCTGGTCGAGAACTTTCGCGTCGCCTGCGTGAACAAGGGCGTCGTCTTCGAAGGCCAGGACAACCGGAACATCACGCTCAAGGACGGCGACGTGCGCGAAGCCAGAACGGTGGACGACAAGTACGGCGACGGCATCCTCGTCCGAGGCTCGCACCACCACACCCAGGGCGACGTGCACGTCACCGAGGTCTCCCGCTTCAAGCTGGTCGACTTCGGGACCGACTCCTCCATGTCCCTCAGCGACACCGCCCCGGCGACGTACAACCCAGCCTGCGAGCTCTAGAAGGCGGCTCGAGGACGCCAGCGCCGGAATTTCGAGCTGGGCAAAATGCCTGGCTCGAGTGCCGGCGGGATGCTATCCGGAAAGGCTGCGGTAGCGAACGCCCCGGGAATTGCAGCCCGGGGTCGATGGAGGACCTTGCATGAGGCTTATCGAGCACGAGGTCAGCAACGACCGACCCCTGTTTCTCATCGCGGGTCCCTGTGTGATCGAAACGCCCGATCTCACGCTGCAGATAGCGGCGACGCTCAAGGAGAT
>DATLIL010000647.1:0-9673 GCA_035539475.1 Polyangiaceae bacterium | reverse complement strand
GACCCAATCAGGAATCCACCGCAATCGCCAGGCGACGCCTGAGCTCGAAGTACTGCTCGCTGACGGCGAAGAGGGCGAGCTCGGTGAAGCGCTCTTCCTGGGGGACGACGCTGGTGCTCTCGTCGGAGGCGCGGATCACTTCGACCGCGGTCTGGAGATCGTGGGCGGCGATGAAGCCGGCGCGATCGGCGGTGAGGTCGATGGCGGCGACCCACTTCTTCAGATCGAGCGCGGTGCCCGACTGCAGGAGCTTGGCAACGACGCGCGTCAGGTGATCGCGCGCCGTGCCCTGCATACCGGCGTCGAGCGCGGCGATGGCCTCGTTGACCGCACCCTCGAGCTCGGGCGAGACGGGGAACTGCGGCGCGGTCAGCTTGATCGCAGCGAAGGCCCAGGCCTTGAGCGCGGTGCCGGAGGCGAGCAGGTGGCGGAGGTACATGCCCGGCCGCAGGTAAGTCAGTTGACGAGCGGCGATGAAGGCCGCGGGCTGCAGCGGAACGTCGGGGCGCAGCGCCGTGGCGCCGAAGACCAGCGACGGCTCCCGCGCGAAGACGAAGCTCAGACCGCCCGGATCGTTCGGATTCTCGTAGGCGGGCGGCACCGGCAAGCCGAGCACGCCGGCGGCGTAGTAGATGCTCTGGCACACCGGCGCGGGGTGCGAGGGAACGTCCACGGCGTAGCGTGAGTCGTAGCCGAGCTCCTCGATCGGCTGGCTGCGGCGCGCGATCACTGCCGGCTCGATCAGCGCGAAGACGGCGGTGAGCAGCGGGTCGGCCCCGGCGTGCATGACCAGCGTCAGCCACTCGTCGTCGGTCATCACCGCCTGAGCGGGCGCGGCCGTCTCCGAGCGCATGCGCTTGTAGAAGCGCTCCTCGTCGGGCTCGGCCAGGTTGAGCACCGTCAGCGCCTGACACATGCACCAGGCCGCGTCGGCGCGCTTGGTCTCGGTGAACAGCCGGCGCAGCGTCTTGTACGACTCCTGGCGGTAGGGGTTCTGGCGCAGGAGCACGGACTGCGTGGCCACGGCCTTCTCGAGGTAGCGCTCCGGATCGGTGGTGTAGAGGTGGCTGAGCTTCTCGGCGCGCTCGCGGTTGTCGGGATCGAGCGTCTGGGCCGCTTCGTAGGCGTCGATGGCCTCGTCGATCTTGCCGAGCTTGGTCTCGTACAGCTCGCCGAGCTCGGTGAAAGCCGAGAGCATGGCTTGCTGGTCGTCCTTGCCCGTGGCGCGGGCGATGCGCTTTTGCAGCACCGCCTCCACCGCGGTCGGCTTGCCCGCGTCGCTGAGGAGCTGGATCAGCTCGCCCTCGGCGCGCTCGAACTCCGGCTCGATCTCCAGCACCTGCTCGTAGAAGCCGACGGCGCGCTCGGTGTCGCCGATCTGGCGGTGCGTGACGATCGCGGCCGTGTGCAGGTACTTCACCTTCTGCTTCGGGTCGTCGACGAACTCGGCCAGCCTGAGCACGACGTCGACCAGCTTGTTCCAGTCCTTTTCCTCGCTGTAGAGCTGCATCAGCTTGGTCAGGAGGCGACGGTCGTCGGGGCGCTCGTCCAGCGCCGCCACGAAGCTCTTGGCCGCGGTGTTGCGATCGCTCAGCTTGGTCGAGGCGAGCTCGCCGATCTCGACCAGGAGATCGACGCGTTGATCTCCGCTGGCGATGTCGAGGTGGCGCGTCTTGACGCGCAGGACCTCCTCCCACTTCTCGAGCGCTTCATGCGCCAGGCTGAGCGCGATCAGCGGTTCGGCGCTGGTCGGCATCAGATCGGCGGCTTCTTCGAGCGCCGGGATCGACGCCTTGATCTCGCCGGCCTTGCGCAGCGCCTCGCCGTAGCGGTACTGCGCGCGCCCGCGGCTAGCCTCGCCGAGCGTGGCCTTGAAGCGCGAGAGCAGATCCTTGTAGAGCTCGGCGGCGCGCGTCGGCGAACCGTTCTCGAAGGTGACCTGCGCCACGCGCTCGAGGGCCTGGGCGTCGTCGGGCGCCAGCCTGAGCAGCGTATCGACCGGCGCCACCGCCTTTTCGGTCGAACCCGTCTGGCTGAGGGCGTCGACGTAGCGCACCAGGACGCGCGTGGCCTCGTCCTTGCCCAGCACCTCGGCGCGGCCGGCCACGCTGTCGTAGTGCTTGGCCGCCTCCAGGAAGCGCTTGCTCTCGAAGGCGATGTCGCCGAGCACGGTGAGGGCGTCGAGCGCGGTCGGATCGAAGGCCAGCGCGCGCTTGGCGGCCTCTTCCGCGCGCTTGTCGTCGAGCAGGCGCTTTCTGTAGAGCACCGCCGCCTGTCCGGCGAGCTTGGCCTTGGCCGTGTTGCCGTCAGTGTGCTCGATCTCGCGATCGAGCAGCTGGATCGCCGCGTTCACGTCGCCACGCGCGGCATAGGCCTCGCGCAGCGCCGCGGCGGCGGGGCCCTTGGGGCTCTGGTCCAGGGCCTTCTTGTACTGTTCGATCGCGCCGTCCTTGTCGCCGCGCGACTCGAGCATCTTGGCGGCGCGCAGGTACTGCTCGGCCTTGCCTTCGGGGGAGGAGGCCTTGTCGGCCAGGGTCATGACCGCCGAGAGCGCCGCGTCGGCGTCGCCCGACGTTTCGCGCAGACGAGCCAGCGCTTCGAGCGCGCCGGCGTGATGCGAGTCGATCTCGAGCACGGCTTCGTAGGCGTGGATCGAGCGCTCTGGCGAGCCGATCTGATCGGACAGCACCTTGGCGCGTTGCAGCAACAGGGCCAGGCGCCGCGCCGGCTCGGTGACGAGCTTGATGTGGCGCTCGTACTGCAGGGCGACGTCTTCCCAGCGATCGAGCGCGCGCAGGTGACGGATCAGCGAGGTGATCGCGTTTTCTTGTGCCGGGTCGATGGCCAGCACCTGCTCCAGGGCGTGCGCGGCCTGCTGGTGATCGAGGAACTCTTCTTCGTAGATGCCCGCGATGCGCTCCCACAGCGCCGCCTTCTGCCGCGGCGTCGCCGCCATCTCGATCTGGCGGCGCAGGTTCTCGAGCAGCTCCTGGAAGCGCCCGGCCTTGCTGTGCAGCCGATCGAGGCCCTTGAGCGCGTCGAGGCTGCGCGCGTCGTGCTCGAGCGCCAGCTGGTAGAACTTCTGCGCCACGGACTCGCTTTCGAGCTCCGTCTCGTTGAGCTCGGCGATGCGGCACAGCGTCTTGACCTTGGCGTCTCCGCGCTGGGCTTCTGCGCGGCTCTCCAGGATCTTGCTGAGGTTCGCGAAATCGCCGGAGCGCTCGTAGATACGCGCCAGGGCGTCGCTGGCCTTGCCGTGTCCGGGATCCTCCGCCAGGAGCTGCTCGTACATGGCGCGAGCGCCGCTCGAGTCGTTCATGTAGAGCTCGAGCACCTCGGCGGCTTCGGCGCGCAGGTCGCGAGCGCGGGCCGGCGTCGGCGCGGCGTCGGCACGGCGCGTCAGCACCATCCCGAGCTCGGCCCACTGCTGGGCCTTCTTGTAGATCTGCGCCATGGCCTCGAGCGCGGGGTCGTTGCCGGGCTCGCTTTGCACCACGGCCTGGAAGCAGGGCAGCGAGAGATCGGAGCGGTTGAGCTTGGTCTCGTACCAGCGGCCCGCGCGCACGAGCAGCGCGTTCCTGTCCTCCTGGCTGCGCTCATCCGTCATGCTGGCTTCCGCACAGGCGTCGAGCACGTCGGTCCAGGCTTGCTGCTTCGTTCCCGCGAGCCGCTCGATCTCGCCCGCGATGGCGGAATCGGTGGGCGCCTCGCACATCGCCTGGGTGTAGGCGACCAGCGCCTGCTCGCGATCGTCGAGCTCGCCGGCATAGATGCGGCCGATCTCACCGAGCAGACGCGCGCGCTCGCCCTTGCTCTCGGCGGCCTCGCTGCGCTCGAGCAAGGTCTCGATCAGCTCTTCGTACTTGCCCAGGCGCTTGCGTACCGACTCCAGGCCGGTGAGCGCGATGCGCTCGTGCGGATCGAGCTCGATCAGCTTCTTGTAGGCCTCTTCGGCCTGCGGCAGCGTCTCGTCGCGCAGCGAGTAGATGCGCGCCGCGCGGAAGAGCAGACCCTTCTTGGTGGACTTCTCCTCGCTCGTCTCCACGGCCATGACGAAGGCCTCGGCGATGCGCCCGGCGATCTCGCCCTCGGCGATGGTCTCGAGCTGCAGCGCCAGGCTCTCGTTGTCGGGCTCGGCCACGAGCTTCTCGATCATGCCGTCGACCTCGGCGGCAGACATGGGCGAAGCGGTCTGGCTGATGGCACGCCCGACCTGCTCCAGGGCTACAAGGACGGCCGCGGCATCCGGGGGACGCCGGGCAGGATCCTTGTGCAACAGCCGCAGCACGAAATCGTCGAGATCGCGCGCCACCCAGCCGCGCGGCGCGACGCCGCTCGGCGGCTCCGCGTCCTTGCTCAGGTGGCCGAAGGCCGCGTCGAGCGCCGTCTCGCCGAACGGTGACTTGCCGCTGACGAGCTCGTAGATCAGGGCGCCGAACGAGTACACGTCGCTGCGCGGATCGGCGACGTTGCCCTTGATCTGCTCGGGAGCCACCGTCTTGGGTGAGGCAGCCGTGGCGAAGAGCTCGGTGCGGCCGTTGGCCATGCGCGGACGCGCGCGCAGACGATCGGAGCCGGCGTCGAGCAGCACCACCTGCTGCGTGCCGTCCGGCGCACGGAAGGCGATGATGTTCTCGAGCCGCAGATCGCCGTGTGCGATGCGGCGCTGGTGCAGCGCGTCGAGCGCCTCCAGCACGGCCTTGAGCAGCGGGCGGGCTTCGTTGATGTGCAAGGGGCCGCTCTTGGCGACTCGCGCCGCCAGGGTCTGGCCGTCGACGAACTCGTGCGCGACGTAGTAGCGGCCGCCGATGTCGCCCGCTTCCGTACCGTGCGGCAGGCCTGGGTGCTGCTCGCCCGCCAGCAGGCGGTTGATGGTGAGAAAGCGATGCAGCCCGCGCTTGTCGCGGGTGGCTTCGGCTCGGAGCACGCGCAGCCGGTACTGCTTGCCGCCTCGTTCTGCCGCGTAGACCCAGGCGAGGCGTCCCTCGCCCACACTCTGGGTGAGCTTGAAAGAGCCGAAGCTATCGCCGACCTTGAGCGGCTCGTCGACCGCCAGGCCGGTCGCCCGCAGCTGGCCCAGTCGCTCGTCGACGTTGGGATGGGTGGCCAGAAGCGCGTCGCAGAGGGCCTCGAGCGCATCATGCTCGTGGCAGTAGCTGGTCAGAGCTCCC
This sequence comes from Polyangiaceae bacterium, assembly GCA_035539475.1. Taxonomy (GTDB): domain Bacteria; phylum Myxococcota_A; class Polyangia; order Polyangiales; family Polyangiaceae; genus PMG-095. The sequence goes on along the minus strand of DATLIL010000647.1, from coordinate 4,502 downwards.
GCGAACGAAGCCTTGGCGCTCGTTCCACCGACGCTCTCGGGGTCGAACCCCAGCACGGACTGGGTAAAGCTCTTGAGATCATCGAGCTCGAACAGCCGCTCGAGCTCGGCGCGCAGAATTTCGGTTCCTTGCATGACTGAAGAAATCCGTTCGGTAGGGTCGGGGCCTGGAAAGGGGCGCTGCCAAAACGGTCCTCCGCCTTGAGAGTGGACCTGACCCGGGGCCGGAACGATACCCCGTCTGTCCGGCGACCGGCCTCAATTTTCGTTCAAATTTTGCGCGGTAAAGCGGCTTTCTTGACTTGTCTCGCAGCGGACAAACCGGTTCCCGAGCAGAGTGTCCGTTTTCTGGGAGATAGGCACGGTCCGTGAGAGCCTCTCGCCGTGGTCTCCGGCCAGCTCCTGCTCCAGCGCCTCCTGCCCCTGATCGTTCTCGGCGTCGCAGTGATTTCGGTGCCGATCATGATCTTTTCACCCGACGGCCTGGCGCGCCTGCGGGCCCTCGAGGAGGAGAAACGGCGGGCCGACGAGGAGATCTCCCGGCTCTCGGCTCAGATCCAGGAGTACCGGGTTCAGGTCCGCCGCATCAAAGAAGACCCGGCTTTCGTCGAGCGCGCCGCGCGGGACGAGCTCGGCCTCGTGCGTCAGACCGAAGTGGTCTTCCAGTTCAAACGCTAGCGCGCTGTCCGTGAGTCGGAGCGACTCACGGACGCCGCGCGCCAGTATCTGGTCGTCGGGGGCGCTGCCCCCGCCCCAATCAAGTGAATGATCGGGGCCGAGCGAAGCGAGTCCCCGACGACAGGCGGCCCCACCCCCGGTTTTGGGTCCCAGCCCAAAACGTTCGTTACTCGAACCAGGAATGGCTACGATAGGGACGTGTCAGTAGAGCTCGCCCGGCGCCTCCTCACCTGGGGCGCGGCTCCCGCAGAGGTCGAGGCCGCGTTGCTCGAGGTCGCAGGCCGCAGCGTCAGCCTGGTCAAGGTCGTCGCCGAGCGCAGCCCGCCGCTTCTGGAGCAGATGGAGCGAGAGCTCGGACGACTGGATCTGCCCTCCATCGAGATGGTCAGGGCGTCGCCGGACATCGCCCAGGAGCTGCCTGCGGGACTGTGCGAGCGGCTGGTCGCGGTCCCGGTGCACCGTGATCCGCGCACGGGACGCGTCGACGTGGCGGCAGCGGACGCCTTCGATCCTCATATCCAGAGCGAGTTCAGCTACCACCTGCAGGCGCCGATCCGGGTGCTGCGAGCCCGTTACGCCGCGGTCCAGCTGGCACTGACAGCCCTGCGTGGCGCCCGGAGCTCGCCGCCGCGCAAGGATGCCGAAGCCAAATCGCGCCCGGGCGTGACCATGCCGCCGCCCGTCGCGCAGGAGTTCGAGCGCCCCACCGGGCCGCCGCTGCCGCTGGTCAAGAAGACGAACGGCGCGAGCGAGGCTCTGCTGGACGATTCGGAGCCGGTGCTGAGCCTGGCAAGGCCCAAGGGCCCGAGCGCCGCCACCGTCGTCGAGGAGCCGCGCCTGCCGCGCGCCGAGGTGCTCGCCGCCGACGAGCTCGCGCGCGTGATGTCGGCGCTCGAGCTCGCCGTGGCGCCCGAAGAGGTGCTCGAGCTCTGCTGCGCCGGCCTCGAGCCGATGCTGGCGGTGGCCCTGACCCTGCGCGGGAGCTCGTACGAAGGGCGCGCCGCCAGCAGCGAGCTCCGCGAGTCACCCGAGCGCATCGCCAAGGTCAAGCTGCCGACGGGCAGCACCAGCGTCGTCGATCTGGCGCTCAAGCAGGGCTACTACCTCGGCGCCCTGCCCACGACGCCGATCCACGAGAGCCTGCGTGAGATCCTGCCGCCGCGCGCCGATCACGAGATCTACGTGGCGCCGGTGATGGTGCTGGGACGTCCCAGCGTCATGCTCGTGCTGGCGCGTCTGGGTCACACCACGCCCTCGACACGACGCGCCAACGAGATCGCCGTCGCCGCCGGCAACGCGCTCGAGCGCATCCTTCGAAACCGCAAGCGCGGGTAGCCATGAAATCGCTGTACACGCCGGACGATCTGGTCGGCCTTCCACACCTGGAGAGCCCGCCCGGACAGCCCCCGTACCTGCGCGGTCCGTACGCCACGATGTACGCCGAGAAGCCGTGGACCATCCGCCAGTACGCGGGTTTTTCCACGGCCGAGGACAGCAACGCGTTCTACCGCCAGGCGCTCGCCGCGGGACAGACCGGGCTCTCGGTGGCCTTCGATCTGGCCACGCACCGCGGCTACGACAGCGATCATCCGCGCGTGCGCGGCGACGTCGGCAAGGCCGGCGTGGCGATCGACTCGGTGGAGGACATGAAGCTCCTCTTCGCCGGCATCGCGCTCGACCAGGTCAGCGTGTCGATGACGATGAACGGCGCCGTCTTGCCGGTGCTCGCCGCCTTCATCGTCGCCGCTGAAGAGCAGGGCGTGCCCGCTCATAAGCTCCGCGGCACGATCCAGAACGACGTCTTGAAGGAGTTTCTGGTGCGAAACACCTTCATCTACCCGCCCGAGCCGAGCATGCGCATCGTGGCCGACGTGATCGAGCACCTGGGGCGATGGGCGCCGCGCTTCAACTCGATCTCGATCTCCGGCTACCACATGCAAGAAGCCGGAGCGACGGCCGAGCTCGAGCTCGGCTACACCATCGCGGACGGCCTGGAGTACGTGCGTACGGCCATCGATCGCGGGCTCGCGATCGACGATTTTGCGCCGCGTCTCTCCTTCTTCTTCGGCATCGGCATGAGCTTTTTCGTCGAGGTGGCCAAGCTGCGAGCCGCCCGCGTGCTCTGGTCCAGGCTCCTCGCCGAGCGCTTCGGCGCCAAGGATCCGAAGTCACTGATGCTGCGCACCCACTGCCAGACCTCCGGCGTCAGCCTGACCGCGCAGGAGCCCTACAACAACATCGTACGCACCACGCTCGAGGCGCTCTCGGCGGTACTGGGCGGCACGCAGAGCCTGCACACCAACGCCTTCGACGAGGCTCTCGCTCTGCCGACCGAGCTCTCGGCTCGCATCGCCCGCAACACGCAGCTCATCCTCGCGCACGAAACGGGCGTGCGCGAGGTGGTCGACCCGCTGGGCGGCTCCTACTACGTCGAGCGTCTGACGGCCGATCTCGCCGCGCGCGCGGAGGCAGTGATCGCGGAGGTCGACGCGCTCGGTGGCATGACGCGCGCGATCGCTTCCGGTCTGCCCAAGCGCCGCATCGAGGAGGCCGCCGCGCGCCGTCAGGCTCGGCTCGACGGCGGCGAGGAGCTCGTCGTGGGGGTGAACGCCTTTCGCCCCGAGCGCGAAGAGCCGATCGACGTACGCGTGGTGGACAACGTCAGCGTGCGCGAAGCTCAAGAGAAGAGGCTGGCGGCGGTTCGTCAGAGCCGCGACGCAGTCGCCGTTCAGAACGCGCTTTCTGCTCTCGAACAGGCCGCGTCCAGCGGCGGCAATTTGCTCGCGCTCAGCGTCGACGCCATGCGCGCCCGCGCCACGGTGGGTGAGGTGAGCGAGGCCCTGGCCAGGGTGTTCGGCCGTCATGAACCGAAGGAGGCTACCGTGACCGGAGTCTACGGACCGGCGATGGCTCGCGACGAAAACTGGCAGAAGCTCCTCGGCGTGGTCGAGGCTTTCGCCAAGGCGCATGGCCGCCGACCGCGACTGCTCGTGGCCAAGCTCGGTCAAGACGGGCACGATCGCGGCGCGCGTGTCATCGCCGCCGGCTTCGCCGACCTCGGCTTCGACGTCGACGTCGCGCCGCTCTTCCAGACGCCCGAAGAAGTCGCGCGCCACGCGATCGAGAACGACGTGCACGTCGTCGGCATCTCGACACAAGCCGGCGGGCACCTGACGCTCGTGCCCGAGCTCATCGCGGCGCTCCGCTCCCAGGGCGCCGCCGACGTCGCCGTCGTCTGCGGCGGCGTGATCCCGCCGCAGGACTACGAGCCCCTGGAGCGCGCGGGGGTGCGCGCCATCTTCGGCCCCGGCACGCCGATCGCGACCGCCGCGGAGCGCGTGCTCGAGATCATCGGAGCCCATGGTTGAGCTGGGTGATCGCCGAGCCCTCTCGCGCGCCATCACCTTGCTCGAGAGTACGCGGCCGGAAGACGAGCAAGCGGCCGAGGCTCTGCTGGAAGAGATCCTGCCGCGAACCGGGAAGAGCCTTCGCCTCGGCATTTCCGGCCCACCCGGCGTCGGCAAGAGCACGTTGATCGACGCCCTGGGCCTGCTCGCCATAGAACGCGGCAAGCGCGTGGCCGTGCTCGCCATCGACCCCTCCAGCGCAAAAACGGGAGGCAGCATTCTCGGCGACAAGACGCGCATGGCGCGCCTCGCCGCTGCCCAGAACAGCTTCATTCGCCCGAGCAACGTCAGCGCAGAGGTGAGCTCGACGGCGGCGCGCTCGGCCCGCTCGCGTTCGGCGCCGTCGGCCTTGGTGACGGCGAAGACGTCGCCGTGCTCGAGCAAGCCGCGTTTCATGCCCTGAAGCTCGTCGCCTCCC
>DATLIL010000646.1:0-7349 GCA_035539475.1 Polyangiaceae bacterium | reverse complement strand
AGCCGGCGCAGAGGAGCGCCACGAGCAGAGCTCGAGCGAGGAGCGGTCGCTGCATCAGCTCAGGCGGCCGGCACGACTTCCACGGGATTTTCGCGGGGGGCGCCGGGCCCGAGGACCTTCACCAGATCAGCCTTTTCGATGCCCTCGTACTCGAGCAGGTGATCGACCAGGCGCTGCAAGGCCTCGCGGTGCTCGCTGACGATGCGTTTGGCGGCGTCCATGGCTTGGCGCAGGATACCAGCGGTCTCGTCTTCGATCACGTGAACGGTGGCGTCGCTGGTCCCCCCCTCCGTGGCCAGCGTCTGGCCCAGGAACGGGTGCTCGGTGCGGTGCTCGTGATAGACCGGCCCGACCTTCGGGCTCATGCCCCAGTGCGCGACCATCTTGAAGGCCAGCTCCGTGGCCTTCTTCAGGTCGTTTTCGGCGCCGGACGAGATGCTCTCGAGCATCACCTGTTCGGCGGCGTACCCGCCCAGCAGCATGCGCAGGTTGTCGTTCAGCTGGGGCTCCGTATAGAGGTGCCGGTCCGCGCCGGGCGTCTGCTGGGTCACGCCCAGGGCCATGCCGCGCGGAATGATGGTGACGCGCTGCGGTGGCTCGGCGTTGGGCGAGAAATGAGCGACCACGGCGTGCCCGGCCTCGTGCACCGCGACGCGGCGCTTTTCGGCCGGTTCGAGCTTGGTCTCGCGCGGGTCGCCGAGCACGATCTTGTCGAACGCTTCGGTGAAGTCACTCATGCCGATGGCGTCGGCGCCGCGGCGCGTGGCGTTCAGCGCGGCCTCGTTGACCAGGTTGGCCAGATCCGCGCCCGAGAAGCCCGGCGTATTGCCGGCGAGCGTCGTCAGTTCGACGTCGGGCTCGAGCGGCTTGCCCTTGGTGTGCACCTCGAGGATAGCCTGGCGCGCCGAGAGCTCCGGACGGTCGATCACGACGCGGCGGTCGAAGCGGCCGGGACGCAGCAGCGCGGCGTCGAGCACGTCAGGGCGGTTCGTGGCCGCCAGCACGATGGTGAGGTCGTTACGCGTGAAGCCGTCCATCTCCGAAAGGAGCTGGTTCAGCGTCTGCTCGCGCTCGTCGTGCCCGCCACCGAGGCCCGCACCACGCGAGCGACCGACGGCGTCGATCTCGTCGATGAAGATGATGGCCGGCGCGACCTTCTTGGCCTCCTCGAACAGCTCGCGCACGCGCGAAGCGCCGACGCCGACGAAGAGCTCGATGAACTCGGAGCCGTTGATGGAGAAGAACGGCACGCCCGCCTCGCCGGCCACGGCGCGCGCCAGCAACGTCTTGCCCGTGCCGGGAGGTCCGACCAGGAGCACGCCGCGCGGGACCTTGCCGCCCAGGCGCCGGAAGCGCTCCGGCTCCTTCAAGAACTGCACGATCTCCTGCAAGTCCTGCTTGGCGGAGCGCAGGCCGGCCACGTCGTCGAACTTGACGTTGACCTGCCCCTCCTTCTCGAAGCGCCGGCTCTTGCCCTTCAGCACGCCGCCGAGCGCCCCGCCGGGGCCCATCATGCTCTGCGCGCGACGCGAGAGCCAGATCCAGGCGCCCACGATCAGCGCGAAGGGCAGCAGCGAGAGCAGGATCTGCAACCCGAGGGGTTGCTCCTCGCTCTTCACGTCGACCTCGACGCCGTGCTCGCGCAGCTTGGGCACGAGGTCGGGATCCTCCTGCGACGGCACCATCGTGCGGAACGCCTGCAGCGGGTGACCCTCGATCTTTTCTTCCTTCTTGAACTTGCCGGTGACGCTCTGGCCCTTGAGCACGACGCTCTGGACCTGCTGCGCCTCCACGGCCGTGAAGAACGAGGTGTACGAGATGGACGTCAGCCCGCCCTCCTCGGTCGTGGCGTAGTGCTCCCAGATCCAGAAAGCGACGAGCAGCAATCCCAGAAAGAACCAGCCGCGCCAGCCTGGGCGCTGCTCGGGGACCTCGGGCGGCACACTGCCGTTGGGACGGGAGGAACCAGTCTGCGAAGAACGAGATGCGCCGTTGGACATGAGCGGCGTTCGGCAACGTAGGCACCCAACCCACACTTGTCGATGGCCGCTGGCGGCAGCCTTTTCGCCCCCCTGGACGGATCCGGCCAGCACTTGGCCGGATCCGGCCAATCCCCAGGTGGGACAACGAGCGAATTTGCCTCAGTTATACAAGCTTGGTAGCGGCGCAGACGCTGGATCGGATCTTGCGGATAGGGGGGGCCGATCGTGTATCCAGCGTTCAGATGCTCGGCCCACTTAGCCCGAGGCTGACACGCCTGCTTCTGCTGATGACGTTCCTCGAGAGCGTCGGCGCCGTCCTGCTGCAACGCGGGCTCTACTTCTACACCAGCGCGATCCACGGCTTCAGCGACGACCAGAACCTCTGGCTCGCGTTCGCCGAGGGCTCGACCTACGTGATCGGTGCGGTCGCCAGCCACCCGATCGCCGAACGTGTCGGCGAGAGGCGCGCGATGCTCGGCTCGCTGCTGGCGCTGCTGGCGCTCCACCTCGCGCTGGCCGCCGCGCCGTCGGCGCTGCTGATCGCCGGTGCGTTCCCGCTGATCGGCATGATGCAGGGCCTGAAGTGGCCGCTGATCGAGTCGTACGCCAGCGCCGGCCGCAATCCGCGAGCGCTGCTCGCCATGATCGGCAAGTACAACGTGTCGTGGTCCCTGGCGATCCCGCTGTCGCTCACCCTGGCCGGAGCGCTGATCAGCGCCGCAGCTCACCGTCTGTTCTTCGCCGTGCCCGCGCTGCTCAACGTGCTCGCGATTGGCCTGGTCTGGTTCTGGCCGACGCGGCCAGGGCGCCTGCAGGACGACCATCCCGAGCGCCCCGACGCCGCCGCGATCGCGGAGGGCGCGGCGCTCTTGACGTCTTCGCGCTGGACCATGCTCTCGAGCTACCTGCTCCTGTTCCTGCTCGCGCCGCTCATGCCCGGCATCTTCCAGAAGCTCGAGGTCCCGGTGCGGCTCGCCGTCAGCGCTGCCTCTTTGCTCGATGTGCTGCGTCTGGCCACGTTCGCAGTGATGGGTGCCTGGGGCGCGTGGCACGGCCGCAAGCTGCCGCTCCTGTTGGCTGCCATCGCGCTGCCGACCGCCTTATTCGTCGTGCTGTTCGCGCCCAGCGTTTTCGCCGTCCTGCTCGGCGAGGCTCTGTTCGGCGTCGCGGCGGGGACGGCCTATCACTGCGCGCTCTACTACGCGCTGCTGATGAAAAACGCGTCGGTCGATGCCGGCGGCGCTCACGAGGGTCTGATCGGCCTCGGTTTTGCACTGGGACCGCTGGTGGGCCTTCTGGGCCACGCCCTCATGGGCCCAGCCGGCGGCTATGTGCCCGCCATGTTGCTGTCGACCCTGCCTCTCATCCTGCTCAGCCTCGGGGCTGCGCTGCGGCCGCTCCGAGCTCACCGGCGGCGTCCGGCATAGACCGCGAAATCACGCAGGTTCTCAGGCACGGCTCGGCCCAAGACGGGCGCCGTGCTAATTGTGGTCGCTCATGGCTCGTTGGTCCGTCGCATGGGGCCCAGCGCTGTTTCTGTGCGCTGCCGGCTGTTCTTCTGGAGAAACCGCCGGCGGCACGCAGGAGGACGTCGCACGTACTCTGGCGCCGATCGTGGGCGGCACACCCGACACCACGACCAAGGGCGTGGTTGCGCTGACGCGTGACTATGACGGCACCGACTACGGGTTCTGCACCGGCTCGCTGCTGGCACCAAACCTGGTGCTCACTGCGCGGCACTGCGTCTCGCTCATCCTCGACGAGGTCGACGGAGGCGTCGACTGCAACGTCACGCGTTTCGGTCCGCGCTACGACTTCAGCCAGACGCACGTCAGCATCCAGGACAACATCACCGACGGCGCCGAGCCGTCGCTGCTCTTCGGCATGGCCGACGTGATCGTGCCTCCCGGCGACGATGTCTGCGGCGCTGACATCGCCCTCGTCATCCTCAACGGGCAGGGTATCCCCTCGAACCTGGCGCTGACCTTCACGCCGCGGCTCGACGGTCCGCCCGATCCCTACGACAACCTGGTCGCGATCGGCTACGGCATCCAGGATCCGGCCGACGAGTACTCGAACACCTTCGGCCAGCGCATGCGCTTCGACGACGGCGCAGTGTACTGCCTGGGAGGCAGCCCCGAGTGCGGCGACTACGCGGGAGACCGCGAGTTCATCGCGGACGCCCCGACGTGCAGCGGCGACTCCGGCGGCCCCGCCATCGACAGCAATAACCGCGTGATGGGCGTGGTTTCGCGCGGCGACGACATGTGCTCGCTCGCGATCTACACGGAAGTTTCGGCCTTCTCGTCGCTGATCCGCTCCACCGCCGGCAACGCAGCCGCGCTCGGCGGTTACCCGCCGCCGCCCTGGGCCGACGCACCGACGGAGCTACCGGACGCCGGCACCCCAATGCCCGACTCGGGCACCACGGACGCCGGCATGGTCGGCATCGATGCTGGCACCACCGAGCCCGACGGCGGTGTGCAGCCAGACGCCGGCCCCACGACGCCCCCCGGCGGCAGCGGCCCCAACATCGACCCGCTGGGCCTGAGCTGTAACGGCGACTGCCCCGGCAACTACGCTTGCTACGCCGCCTCCGGCAAGCCGCCGGGCATTTGCGTGCCCTACTGCGGCGATGGGTTGCCCGGCTGCCCCGCGGGCTACGCCTGCTCTTCGACGCTGAAGGCCTGCGTGCCTCACGAAGAAGAGGAGGAGGAGAGCTCCTGCGCCGTGAGCTCGGCGCCGCACGGTGCTCCGGTCGCAGGCGGCTGGATGTTGATTTCAGCACTGCTCGCGTTCGGCGTGCGCCGTCGCCGAGCTCGCTGAGCTGCGAAAAATTTCCCGACTGCCGGCTGGTTCGGATGTTGCAGCTCCCGACCACGCCATGGCGTTTTTCAAGCGTTTAGCGCTACTTTCGTGCCTGATCGGCGTTTCTTGCAACCAGAGCAGGGCCGCCACAAGTGCGCGCGGTGACGAGGCGAAGCAGCCGGTTGCGGCGAGCGGCTCCTCGCTCAAGACGCACCCTCTAGCCGACGGCGTCCTGCGTGTCTGGCCGATCGGCGACTCGATCACCGAAGGCGTCGAGGGTGGCTACCGCGGCAACCTCTACAAGCTCTTGCGCGCGCGCGACATCGACGTCGACTACGTCGGCACGCTGCGCGACTCCTCGACCAAGGTCTCGGAAAAGGAGCACGACGGCCATCCGGGCTTCACCATCTCGAACGCGCAGGAGAACTTCGACGTCTGGACCAAGTCGGTGCCGGAGCCGGACGTCGTGCTGATGATGCTCGGGACCAACGACTTTGCCTGGTGGACGAACGTCACCGTGGCCGAGCACCACGGCTACTTCGTCAAGTTCGTCGACCACCTCTTGGAACGCCTGCCACACAGCGTGGTGGTCGTCGCCACCATCCCGCCGCAGTCGCCCAAGGTGATCGAAGACGTCAGGCTCGATCGCCAGAAAATGACGGACGACTTCAACAACATGGTGCGCCGCTGGGTGCCCGCGCAGCCGAGCTACGGCAAGCGCCTGTTTTTGGCCGACGCAGCGCGCGAGCTCCGCCTCTCCGATCTCTCCGACGGCATCCATCCGAGCAAGGAGGGGCACGCCAAGCTCGCCAAGGTCTGGCTCAAGGCGATGGATCAGGTCCTCGCGCAAAAGAAGCAGCCATAGACCGGCGCCGCCAACCGCTGCAGACTATTGCAGTGGCGAAAGACGAAGGCGAGCGTGTGTACCGGATGCCCGTCATCCGCGCTCTCGCCTTCGGGGCCGCGTTAGGTGCAGCCCTCACGTTGGGGCACGCGATCTCGGGAGCCTACACGAGGGCGTTCGTACAGTGGCTCATGTGGACGAGCCTCTACACGGCAGTTTCTCACCTGTTCGTCTTGCCGCAGCGCATGTTCTCCGATCCGGAACTCGTCGCGCTGCTGGCGAAGTGGCTGCCTCGGAGTCATCCCGTCAACAGAGCGCTGGCGCGATGAACGACGCCATTCTCAACGTCGGCCTCGAGCTGGCCATGGAATTCGGCGAGAACTGGCTCGAGCCGATTCAGTCGCGGCTGGCGGAGAGGCACCCGGAGCTCTCCCCGGTCGAGCTGAATGCGTGCAATGACACCTGTCAGGCAGCCATGAAGTTTGGACACCGTGAGGTTGCTTCCGCGCTGGTCAAGACCCGCGCCGACCACGAGAAGGCCTTCGAGCTCTTTCGCCAAGCCGTGCGTACCCGATACTCGTGGATCGACGAACAGAACCTGTCGCGCCTGTTCTCTCAGGGCTGTTACTACGCGATGAAGTGACGACCCGTGGACGCGACAATCTCCGAGACGATCGAAGGTGAATGGCTCCTCGTCGAGCCGATCCGCGCGGGTTCTTTTCTCCCGGGGGCCGGGACGCCTGCTCTCTACGTCACGCTGTCGCGGGGAGCCACCCGATTCCGAGTCGACGTCTATCCCTATGACCCCGATTGCTACGCGTTTCAGGATGCCATCGTTTGGCGCGACAATCTGGTGATCGGAATCGGCAGCTACGTGCACGCTGTCTCGCTGCGCGATCGCTCCGTAGTGACGATCGCGTTGGACGACTACTTCGGATACCTCTACCCGACTACCGACTACCTTCTCGTGGCGTCGGGCGGGAGCCTCTACCGAATGGAGCCCGATCGGACCATTGCATGGCAGAACAGCGATCTCGCCATCGACGGTGTCGTCGTGTCGGATCCCGGACCACCGATCATCCTCGGTGAAGGCGAAATGGACCCACCCGGTGGCTGGATCCCCTTTTCCCTGCTCGCATCGAACGGGCAGCGTTGCGAATTGGACGCCGCTGCTCACCGCGTCGAGATAGTCACCGAGGCTCCCGGCCTGCTCTCGGCGTACGACTCGGGGCTCGTCGAGGATCTACAGGCGGTAAGGATTCGGGTAACGAACCGGGGAGAGTCGCGTTCGCACGTGGTCGTCAACGCCGCCAGCGCGCCGTTCGTCGTGGTCAGCAGCTACACCGCCCTCGAAGCGCTCTTCCACGGAGACGTCGTCGCGTTGATCCGCAAGGAAAGCGCGGGCCAGGTGACGATTTCATGTGAAAGCCCGGATCATGGGGCCCGCATGGGAGCTGCGATTGCGGTCGCGGTGCTCAAGCGCAGCTGGGGTTGGGACGAGTCGCCGGTCATCCGCGTCACCATCGAGGGCGTTTGCTCGTTCGAGCTCGACCCGGTGGTCGACGAGAGGAGCTGGTTGGTGCGGAGTCCTATCCACCCTTGAGCTTTTTGGCCAAAAACGCCTGCGTTTCGGCCCAGGCGGCGGTGGCCGCCTTTTCGTCGTAGCGGGCGCCGGACGGATTGGCGAAGGCGTGGCCCGCGTCGTAGGTGAGCAC
>DATLIL010000645.1:0-1555 GCA_035539475.1 Polyangiaceae bacterium | reverse complement strand
GTCCACGGGCGCGCCGTCGACCCGCTCGACGAAGATGAAGACCGTGTGCCAGCTCCCCGTCCAGCGGAAGACCGCAGAGGCCTTTTGCACCTCCGGATGGCGCGCGGCGATGGCAGCGTAATCGGACTCGGTGACCGCTCGCTCCTGGGTGCGGAATGCCGTGGGCGCCAGCAGGCGGACCTCGTCTTTGCTTTGCGGCTCGCGACCGCCCACGCCCGGCAGGGGATTGCGGACGCGCAGGATGCCCGTCGTCGCATTCGTGTAGTCGTCGATGACAGCGCTCGGGGAGGTGAAGACGACGTGGCGCAGCGCCTCGGCGCTGATATTGCCGCGGCTCCCATTGCCGACCCGATACCGCGCGACGAAACGCGTGCCCGTGAGCGGACGGCGCCCCATGTAATCGTCGCCGAAGCGCAGCCTGGCGCGCTCGTCGTCGTCGACCTCCACCACGAACTCCGAGGCGAATCGGTCGCTGCCGAGCAAATCGCGGCGAGGATACCAGAGCTCTTGCGTCGAGCTCGCGTCGCCGGAGCCATTTTCTCCGAGCTCGCGCAGCAGCACCGAGGGCTGGACGTCGCGCAGCTCCCATTCGAGCGCGTGCGACGCGGAGGCTTCGAGATCCATCGGCACCAGCATGCCCCGGTGATCCCGCACGCGACCCTGCTGCGTCAGCGGAGCTTCTTTGAGCCGAGGCGGCGCGCGCTCCACGTCGCCCACCTCCAGGAGTTCATCGGGGTGGACCGTGCGGCCGTGATCGACCAGGACCACATTGCCCCGCGCCACGCTGATCTGGAGCGGCGCGGCGGTGCCGTCCGGCCCCGGCAGCGTGCCGATTTCCAGGTCGAATGCGAGCGCGTCGGCGTCGGACCAACCCACGTCCGCCACCTGGAGGGGATTGGGATTGAGGACGGCGTCCTGATAAAGCTCTCCGGTGTCCTCGTCGTAGAGCGGATCCGAGGTGTAAATCACCGACGTGAGACGAACGACCTGCCTGCGATCGGGCCGGGCGTCGCCCTCGTCCGCGGTGCTGGGGTGGCGGATCTCTTCGAGGAGGAGCAGATCGCCGGCCGCGAGCTTGATGCCGCCATTGGGTAGATTCCCATCCGCATTGCGCAGCGTGGCCTGCGTGGCGCCTTTGGGCAGGACGGCGCGCGCCGACCAGCTCGACGATCCCTCCGTGCTCACGCGCGCGGCGGGCGGCAGCGTATCGACGGCCGTGAGAAACTGCACGACGCTGTCCGGCGTGGGCGGCAAGGCGAGCTCGGAGCCCACCTCCAGCGCCACGAACGTTCGCGCATTGCAGCCGTCGTGCATGAGAAAATCGAGCAGGCGCGCATGGCGGCGGACCGAGATACGCTGCCGTGCCGTGCCGAGGTATGCCTCGGTGGCGACGGCGTCCTGATAATAGCTGAGGTAATCCGCCGCGGCCGACATGACCTCGACCAGCGTGACGCCGAGATCTGCCGGATTGCGCTCCGTCCAGTCGGGCAGGAGCGTCGACATCCGGTCCAGCATGAGGCGCCGGAAGCTGCCGTAGTCCTTCGAGAGATAATCG
>DATLIL010000644.1:0-30780 GCA_035539475.1 Polyangiaceae bacterium | reverse complement strand
GACAGGTACCCCGCCCGCCACCGTGGGTTCATCGGGCTTCGATGATTCGTTGGCCATGCCGTGCATCGTAGCGTGTATGCCGCGCGACAGGACCCTCGTTCGGCAACGATCGTCATCACCCAGGGCGACCCGCGACCACATGTGGCGCGAGGGTGCGCGGCATCATGAGCACGAAGCCTCGTTGCCCTTTGGGAAACGAGACGGCTACCGTCGTTGCTGCGTTCCTAACCGGTGAGCAGCGCAGCGATGAACGATCCCGTCCCACTGGACGATGAGGGCAAGGATGGCGAAGACGATTTCGAGCGCGCTGGGCTCCGAGCCCTCGCCGCGCAGTGACTCGCCGAGCCCCACGTCTTGAGCGACAGCGAAGGGCGCTAGTGCTTGCGCTTGTGTTTGTGCTTACCGCCGTGGTCGGTGATGATCACGTGCTTGTCGGGACCGTGTGTGTCGACCACGACGACGCCTGCGTGGTTCTGTCCGGGCGGTCCGAATGGCGTTCCCTTGTAGTGCCCGCGAGCTCTTCCGGGGTGCCAGTCACGTGCTACCCAGAAGGCGCTGGGCCGATCGATGACCACCACGACGCCAGGCCGGTAGCCGACCACGACGACGTGTGCATGATCGCGATCGTCGACGACGATCAGCGACGTCTTGCGCGGCAGCTTCTCGACGTTGACTGAAGCGACGTAGTAGCCCTCCGCGTGGAGCGTGAGCTCGACCTGTTTGGGCGGGTCGGTGTCGAGCGCGAGCTTCAGCTTCTTGGGCGTCTTGCCGCCCTCGATCACGTACACGCGCACGTCCCCGCTGTCGCCATCGGCAACGACCTCGTAGCGCTGACCGTCGATGACGTGTACCTCGCCACCGTGGCTGCCCTTGGCTTGTTCTGGCTTGGGATCGTCCTCCGCCGCCTCAGCCAGACCCTTGGTGCCTTCCTTCGGCACATACAGCGCCCCAGTCCAGGGCTTGCCGTCGAGCAGCAGCGCGTAGCGGACCTCGGTCACCTGCGCGTCGAGCTTGGGCCCTTCCGCGCGCAGAACCCCGTCCTTGTCGTCGAGCGCAAGCGGCACCGTTTGAGTCTTCTGCCCGTTCTCCGTCACGAACGTGAGCTGGCCCGTCACGTTGCCCTTCGTGACAGTGCCGGCGCCGTTCTTCACGACGAGCTGGGTCAGTCCATCTTCGCTGACGTTCCAGTGCAGCGTGCCCACCGCGCTCTGCTCGGCGAAGGTAGAAGCCGAGGCCATTAGTTCTGCTGCGTTGGCTTCGCGACAACCCGTCGCCGCCAGTACGAGTGCCAGTACTAGAGCGCCGCGAGCTTTGAGATTTTCCATGACCTAGGTGAGTGGTGACGTCGCAGCGTGTTTGCCTGCGCACCTCACAAGTCAGCGGAACTGCGCGGCAAAGCATTCCGGCAACCGGGCCGAATTTCCGACCACCGCGCACATCGCGGCACACGCGCGATCGTCGCGACGACGTCGATGGGCGCAGTTGCAACTGTGGTTTCTCACCGCTGTATTTATGAACGCACAAGGGGTTGCCGCATCGGGACAGCCACAACTAGACTATGCGAGTAACGATTAGGCGCTTCGGCGACGGCACGCGTTGCTAGCTCAAAGAAGCCCTGCTTGAAGGAGGATACTGGATGATTCGCGCCAGAGTCTGCATCGCTTCCGCGCTCGTGCTTTTCATGTCTGCTGGCTGCGGCGACGATGACGAGGAACAGACCTCGTGCTCGCTCACCGGCAAGTCGGGCTGCAAGGAAGGGCTGGTCTGTGAGGAGGTGCAGGGCGGCGAACCCGCGTGTTTCGCCCCGATTTCGATCAAGGGCAAGGTCTTCGACGCTCTCGACGAGAGCCCGGTCTCCGGGGCGCACGTGATCGCGCGTGATGCCAACGACGTTGCTGTTTCGCCGGTTGCCATCAGCGACGCGATGGGCCTGTACACCCTCCGCGTGCCGGTGAAGCGCAACGCCGACGGCAGCATCGCGCTCACTGATACGGACGTGACACTGAGGGCGGACGCACTCGGGTACCTCACATTCCCCAAAGCGCCACGCACGGCGCTGCCCGTCGACCTTGCCAGCCGAACGGGCGATCCACCGACCGTTCAGAACGCTGCGACCGACATCGCGCTGATCCCGCTGGAGGATGCCTCTGGCCTCGGCAGCATCAGCGGCAAGGTGCTGAGCGAAAACCCGGGCGGCACCCTGGTCGTCGCCGGAGGCGCCACGGGGCTAGCCGATCGCGACGGCGACTACACGGTGTTCAACGTCCCCGCCGGTAGCGTCGACGTCTCTGGCTACGCACCGGCCGTCAACCTCGAAACCAAGACCGCCGAGGTCACGGCGAATCAGACGACGAGCGGCGTCAACCTGGGCGTGCTGTCCGAGGCCACCGCCGAGGTCACGGGCAACATTCAGATCGTGAACGCGCCGGGTGGAGCCATGACCAGTGTGATCCTGGTCGTCGAGGAGACCTTCCAGGAGGACGTCGCTCGCGGTGAAGCCCCGCCAGGCCTCCGTGCCTTCCCCGTCTCCGGGAACTTCGCCATCCCGAACGTGCCGGATGGCAAGTACGTCGTGCTGGCGGCGTTCGAGAACGATGATCTCGTCCGCGACCCGGACACGAGCATCGGGGGCACGGAAATCGTTCACATCACGGTCAACGGCGACAACTTCGACACCGGCGACAGCTTCAAGGTCACCGAAGCGCTCGCTGTCGTTTCACCCGGGGCTGACGAGATCGAGACCGTCTCCGGCACTCCCACCTTCAGCTGGGCCGACGACTCGTCAGAGGACAGCTACACGGTCGTCGTTTACGACGCCCTCGGGAACCTGATCTGGGAGGAGGAGGGCATCGCCGGGCCCGGCGGCAACGCGGATGCAGAGGTCGAGTACGGCGGCCCCGCACTCGAGCCAGGCATGATCTACCAGTTCAGGGCTACCTCCATCAAAGACGGGGTGCCGATCTCGCAGACGGAAGACCTCCGAGGTGTGTTTCTGTACGAGTAAACGCGACCGCACATGCGCTCGAACCCACCTTGTACGGGTGCGGCAGGTATTACTTGGAGATCCTACGCTTTGTCAGAATCGTCCTGATCCGGGACGTGATCTCCTCGCTATTCACCGGCTTGCGCATGTAGTGGACGAGCCCATCGTGCTCCATCCCTTGACGGTCGAGGTCGCTCCCCGAGATCACGAGCACCGGAATGCGCGCGAGACGCTGGTGGCCCCCGAGGATGGCGATGAGCTCCCAACCCGTCATGTTGGGCATGTTCAAATCCAGCACGATCAGGCACGGCTCCGGGACGGCGGAGCTCGTGAGCAGCGCGAGTGCTTCCTTCCCGTTGGCGGCCTCGATGACGTCACAGCCTTCGAAGGCTAGAACCATCCTGACCAGCTCGCGGCTGTCCGCGTCGTCGTCGACCACCAAGATGGGAGATTGGACTTCAGCACCGATCAGGCGCTGGGGACTGTCACGCGCCCACGTGCCGATGGTGGCGTCGTGGGCTTGAGAATCCTCGCTCGCGGCTGCGCTTTCCGGTAGCGGTCGAAGGGTCTCCACGGCCTTTCTATAGAGGTCGGCCGCAGTCCGATGGTCACCGTTCGTCTCGGCAACGACAGCTTGTCCGGCGAATTCTTCGGCCGTCTGGATCCGGCGCCTGGTGCCCGTAGTCGCCCGCTCGCGCGGCAGCTCCTGACCATCTGCCTCGTCAGCCAACTCATCGTCGGGTGCGCTCTCGGGTGCACTCATCTATCGCCCATACTGGCGACAAAGAGCGTGTTGCTGTCAACGGCGCGCACTGCATGAACGGTGCCTGGGAGCGCAGCCGCGAGGCAGGGTGCCCCACTCGTTGCACTTCGCTACTTCGTCGGGACTGCGTCGCGGGGAATATCCCGCACGCGCAGTGAACCACCGTCGATCCTACGGTGCTTCGCTGAGACGCTCGCTGCGCTCGGGACGCTCCGTGACGCGGTGCTTCGCGAAGCAATCCGGGCAACGCCAATCGAGGATTGATTTCCCGTCCGCAAGCGTGCGCTTGGTGAGCCGCCAGCCATGCTGGCTGCTGAACAACGTGTACTCCGAAGCGTCACTCGGTGAACGGACACCGCAGTCGACGCACTCGTGCACCGCCAACTCGTTTTCCCTGTCCATCCTACTCCTGAATCTCGCGCAATTCGCTGCGCGCACGGGCCCTTAATCCAGAATAGCCAAAGGTCTCGTTCCGGCAAACACCTCCGGTCGTACGGAGGTCAGCCGATGATGGAGTCGTGTGTAGGTATGACAGAGCAATGCCGCAACGCGCTGGCGCCATCAGTCCTTGCTTCCAAGCGCCTTCGGAGAGCGCTCAGCGGGCGGCAGCGATACACGAAAGGTCGTTCCGCGACCGACTTCCGATTCGAACGTGAGTGTTCCACCGTGGGCCTCGACGATGCCGCGGCTGATAAACAGCCCAAGCCCGGTGCCGGTGCCGACCGGCTTCGTCGTGAAGAATGGGTCGAACACGCGGGCCCGGAGCTCGTCGGGGATACCGCTACCGGTGTCCTGAACTTCGACAACGGCATCGCCAAGCTCATCCGTGCTCGTTCGCACGCAGATCTCGTTCTGATCGGTAGCGCGGTCTCCGATGGCCTGCGCCGCGTTTACGAGGAGGTTGACGAAGACCTGGCTCAGCTTGACCTCGTCACCCTCGATCACTGGAGCCTCACCAAAGGCCTCGACCAGTCGGGCACGCGGACGGATCTCGCCGCGGGCGATCGTGGCAGAGGTCGACAGCAGCTCTCGAATCGAGAGCTTCACGGTCGCGCCCCCATCATTCCGGGAAACGACGCGCAAGGAACGCACGATGTTCGTGACCCGCTCGGCTCCCACTCGAAGCTCGGCCACGTTTTCCAGCATGGCAGTCACGCGCGTGTCGGGCTGCCCCGAGGCCATCGATTGGAGCTGGCGCTCGATGAACTGCACTCCGCTCATGATGTAGGTCAGGGGATTGTTGATCTCATGGCCCATCGTCGCCGCCATCGTGCCTAGTGATGCGAGACGGTCCAGATGCGCCAGCCGCTCGGCGCGCGCCCATTCGCGCTCGAGGGCCGCGTAGGCGTTGCGAACTGTGTCCTCGAGCATCTCGACCGTGAACGGCTTGCGCAGAAAGTAGTCCACCTTGAGCGCGGAAGGGTCCTGCGTCGAGTCACCAGACACAACGATGACAGGCACGTCAGCGCAACGCGGTGACGCTTGCTGGCGCAGGCGGAACTCCCAACCGTTCATCACTGGCATGTGCAGATCCAGCAGGATCAGCGAAGGCAACGGATCCTGCATCAGGCGCTCGATTGCAGCACGGCCGTCCGTCACCCGTTCTGTCTGGTAGCCGGCGATGGACAGCACCTCTCCGACCAGCTCCGCCGAGTCATCTTCGTCCTCGACGATGAGCACGCGCCGTGGCGGTGCGGCGTGAAGCATTCTTTGAAGATACGCGTTCGGCGCCCGTCATTCGCTGGTAATACGTGAGGGCTCGATCACTAATCGCGGAGGAGCGGGCCTGTCTCGTCTCGTGACGGGATGCCAGTCGTCGGCACTGTGGCAAGGTGGGGCGATCGACCTGGCGTCGGTGTACGTGGCATTTTTGCTACATGCCTCATCCAGCGAGGCGGCGGTGGCCTCAGGTCGTGAAAGATCGCCAGTTGAAACGGGCGCAGTCTGGAGCCATCTTCGCGGGTTAGACCATGCCTTCTTCTTGCTTCGCGGACGAAAGCGGCGTGCACGTAGTCGACAGCCGTCCAGTGGGTTGGCGGCCCGCCGTCCTGCTGGCCGACGATCATCCAGCCAACCTGCTCGCGCTCGAAGCCGTACTGGCACCGCTCGATCTGAAGCTCGTGCAGGCGCAGTCCGGAGCCGAAGCGCTCGAGCTCGTCGACCGTGAGCCGTTCGCCCTGGCGCTACTCGATCTGCGCATGCCCGGCATCGACGGGATTCAAACCGCCGAGCGCATGCGGCGACAGAACCGGCAGCGGCAGATCCCGATCATCGTGATCACCGCGCAGACACCCGACACGGAGGAGGTGAAGGCCGCGTACGCCAGGGGTGTCGTGGACTTCCTTCAGAAACCCTTCCTTCCGGAGGTGCTCCGAGCCAAGGTCGCGGTCTTTGCCGAGATCGCAACGCAGCGAGAGAAGCTCGTGCGCTACGAGGCAGCCCTGCGCGAGAAGTTCGAACAGCAGCTCGTCGGTATCGTCAGCCACGATCTGCGCGCACCGCTCAACTCGATCCTCCTGGGCGCCGAGGTCGGGCTTCGTCGACCCGAGACCGACGCGAAGAGTCGGCACACCTTCGAGGTGACCAAGGCGGCAGCAGCGCGTGCCGGCCGCTTGATCCACGACCTGCTCGACTACACGCAGGTCTTGTCGGGCGCGACGCTACCGATCAAGCGTGTCGAGGTGTGCCTCTTCGAGGTCCTCCAGAAAGCCCTCGAGGAGCTCAGGCTAACGCACCCCCATCGCGAGTTCCTCGTCGAGCGAGCTGGCCTCACGGAGGGACAGTGGGACCCCGACCGCCTCACACAGGTGATCACGAACCTCGTTGCCAACGCAGCGACGTACGGAGGAGACGGCCCGATCAGCCTGCGCATCGTTGGGCACGAGGAGGCGATCGAGCTCGAGGTTCACAACTGGGGGGAAGCGATCCCGCCTGCGCTCGTGCCTGACCTTTTCCAGCCTCTCAAGAGGGGCAACGGCAGGTCCGAGCGGGGGAACATCGGATTTGGCCTGTTCATCGTTCACGAAGTGGCGCGCGCTCACGGCGGCAGCGTGCGCGTCAGCTCGACGCCCGAAACAGGTACGACCTTTTCGCTGCGCATGCCGAGAAGCTGATTCACAGTCCTCGCCATTCGGCAGGACACCACTACGCCACAGGGTGGCACTTGGACACGACTTCACCCTTGTGGGTTGAACGCTTCGCGGGCTGGATCCAGAATGATTCTCGAGGCCCATGTTCCCCGTGAAGCCGGACGAGGGGGCCACGTCGACGCCCCAGCCCGCGCGCGAAGCGTGGCCCGATGTTCGGGTCGCGCCCGACGAATCGAAGCGCGAGCTCCTGGTGATCAGTGATTCGCTGCCAGTGCTCGTCTCGCTGGTGGACCGCCGCGAGCGCTACCAGTTCGTCAACGCAACCTATCGCAAATGGTTTGGCAAGAACCCGGCTGACATCATCGGCAAGACGCTCGTCGAAGTGCTCGGGCCGGAGGCATACAGCGCGATCCAGCCGTACGTGGCCGAGGCGCTCGCCGGCCGGGTCGCCACCTACGACGGGAAGTTGAAGTACGCGAGCGGAGGCGAGCGTCACGTTCACGCAACCTACACTCCCTACCTGGTCGACGGACGAGTCGAAGGCTACGTTGCCCTGGTCGCTGACGTCAGCGAGAGAGCGGCGCGGGAGGGAGAACGTCAGGTCTTGCTCCTGCGCGAGCGCCGAGCTCGTCAGGCGGCGGAGCGCAGCGCGGAACGCCTGCGCTACGTGGTCGAGTGCAGTCCCTCTGCCGTCGCGATGCTCGATCGTGACATGCGCTACCTCTTCGTGAGCAAGCGCTGGGTCTCGGACTTCCGACTAGACGCGTCCACGGAGGAGCTCCGAGGCCGCAGCCACTACGAGCTGTTTCCGGAGATCCCTCCGCATTGGAAGGAGATCCACCGTCGTTGCCTGGCCGGTGAAACTGCGAAGAATGATGGCGAAGCCTTCGTCCGGGCCGACGGAACGGTCAACTGGGTCCGCTGGGAGGTGCGACCGTGGTTCGACGACCGCGGCACGATCGGCGGCCTCATCATCTTCAGCGAGGACATCAGCGCGCAAAAGAAGTACGAGGCAGTGCTGCGGGGTGCCATTGCCGCGCGCGACGAGTTCCTGTCGATCGCCTCGCACGAGCTTCGAACTCCGCTCACGGCGCTCGTGCTTCAGCTGAGCGCGCTGGGTAAGCTCCTCGACCGTGAGTCGGCCGACGACCAGCACAAGGTGCGCGGAAAGCTCGAGATGGCTTTGCGCCAGTCACGGCGCTTGGCTCACCTGGTCAACGGCTTGCTGGACGTCTCGCGCATCAGCGCGGAGGCGGTGGAGCTGAATCTCGAGACGTTCGACCTCGCCGTGCTGGTTCGAGAGGTGACCTCGCGGCTCGAGGACGAGGCGACGCGAGCCGGATGCTCGTTCCGGGTGGAGGCGCCCGCGGCGGCGCGCGGCAACTGGGATCGGGCGCAGCTCGAGCAGGTCCTCGCGAATCTGCTCGGCAACGCGCTCAAGTACGGTTCTGGCAACCTCGTCGAGGTCGGCCTCAGACAGGACGCAGAACACGTGCGCTTGACCGTCCACGATCGAGGCATCGGCATCGCGCCTGAAGATCTCGAGCGGATCTTCGGTCGCTTCGAGCGAGCCGTGCCCTCGAAGCACTACGGAGGGCTAGGCCTGGGGCTGTACATCAGCCGGCAGATCGTCGAGGCTCACGGGGGAACGATCGAGGCGGACAGCTCGTCCAGCGCAGGTACGACCTTCATCGTCTCCCTTCCCCGCTTTGCCGACCGACGATCGCCGCCGGTCGCGGACTCCGAGAACGATGCCTGATTCGCAAGCGAAAGCACGCGTTCTCCTGGTCGAGGACGACCGCGATATCCGGGACACGGTCAACGAAGTGCTCGAGGACGAGGGCTACTGCGTGACAGGAGCCGAGGACGGTCTGCGTGCGCTGGATGAACTGCGGCGCGCGCCCGTTCTTCCCGACCTGATCATCCTCGACCTGATGATGCCCAACATGGACGGCTTCCAGTTCCGTGAGGAGCAGTGCAAGGACGCAAGGTACGCCGCGATCCCCGTGGCCGTCCTCAGTGCGGATGCCAACGTGGCAGAAAAGGCCGCCAAGCTCAAGGTAGCGGGCTTCATGCAAAAGCCCCTCGAAGTCGACGCGCTGCTCGAGCTCGTGGAACAAGCTCTGCGCGACGGCGCGCACGGGTGTGTCTAGGCGAATCAGGCACTAGCGACTGATACAGGGCAATGAGAGGGGGCCTTCGTCCGCTTCTGCCTGTACTCGCGAATCTGCCGGGCCATCCGCGAGCCGTTGACTTCACGCTGGCTGGAGCTGCACTCGCTCCACGAGCGCGTGGGCCATATTGCCGAGCGTGACTTGAGCGTCCGATAGACTGGCCTCACGCACCGCTCGCGGCATGCCATCGACCACGGTCGACGACGGATGCTCGGTGAGCACGAGACCGCCGGCGTCGTGAACGGCACGAGCTCCGGCGACGCCGTCGCTTCCCATCCCCGTCAGCACCACGGCCAGCACGCCGTTGCCGAACACTTCGGCAGCGGACTCGAACAGCACGTCAACCGAAGGACGGTGCAGGCTGGGCGGTAGCGGATCCAGGTGGCAACGGGCGTCGCCGTCGTGGCCCGCGATGCGCAGATGCAGGCCGGCGCGCGCCAGGATCGCCAGTCGAGGTGCGAGCTCCAACCCCTCCTGTGCCTCGCGGACACGGAGCGCGCTCGATTTGTCGAGGCGCTCGGCCAGCGACGCCGTGAACCCCTCGGGGATGTGCACGACGCAGAGCAGCGGCACCGAGAGGTCGGCGGGCAGGGCGCCGATCAAGCGGGTCAAGGCTTGAGGGCCGCCGGTGGACGTGCCGACGACGATGACCCGCGTCCGCTCGCCGCGAGGACGCGCAGGGGTCAGAGCCACCTCTGGCTCGCCTGGCGCTTTGCGCGCGCTGGCTGCCGCCGCGCGGAGCTTGAGCAAGAAATCTTCCCGCAGCTCGTAGAGTCTGTCGGTGGCGAGCGCGGTCGGCTTGTGGACGATGTCGAAGGCGCCGAGCGCGAGACCCTCCAGGGCGATGTCGCTGTCGGCGGCGGACGAGCTGACCAGAAGTACGCGCGGCGGGGCGTCGAAGGTCTGCAGCGCCCGCAGCACGCCGAGCCCGTCGAGCTCGGGCATCATCAGATCCAGCGTCACGACGTCGGGCCGCAAGCTCGAAATCAGCTCCAGGGCTTCGAAGCCGTGGCGAGCGTGGCCAGCTACCTCGAGATCGGGCGTCGCACCAATGAGCTCGCGCAGCACCTTGCGTGCGAAGGCCGAGTCGTCGACGATGAGCACCTTTGCTCGCGTCATGGCCGGTTCTTTCTGTACAGAAATACTCCGTGGTGCTCCTCGCAGCGGAGCGGCGTGGCGATGCGCAGCAGGGACTCGGAGATGCCCACCAGGAGCACGCCTGATGGTTCCAGCGCTGACATCAGCGAGTTTACCACGCGCTGGATGGTCCGCTCCGCGAAGTAGATGAGCACGTTGCGGCAGAGGATGGCGTCGAAGGTGCCGAGCTCGGCCACGCGCTCCGCGTCGAGCAAATTCAGCTGCTTCCAGTTCACGAACGAGCTGATGCGCGGATCCACGCGGGCGCTTTTGCCCACCGCGTCCACGTAGCGCGCGATACTCGGCAGGCTGTCGGCTCGCAGTGCGCGTGCGTTGTGCTCGCCGGTGCGCGCACGGCCCAGAGCCCGCGCGCTGATGTCCGTGGCCAGGATGTAGGTCTGTTCCAGGACCCCGCGATCGGCGAGCAGCATGGCCAGCGTGAGCGGCTCTTCGCCGGTGGCGCATGCGGCGGACCAGACCCGCGGCCGCCGGCCGGCTTTGACGCACGGCACGAGCACGTCGTCGACCAGCACCTCGAGCTGTGCCAGCTCCCGGAAAAAGTACGTCTCGTTGACGACCAGGGCATCGACCAGCGCCGAGAACTCCGCGTCGGAAGCGCCGTCGTAACGCAGGAAGTAGTAGTAATCGAGCAGGGATTCGAAGCCGGCTTCCCGCGCCTGCAACTTGAGCTTGTCGTGGACGATGGCATCGTCCCCGGGGGCGTAGGCGAGACCGGTTCGCTCCTCGATCAGCGTTCGCAAGATCGCGAACACCTGCGGCGCGACGTCATTGTTCATGCGCCCGAAGGGTATTGAGAGCGGAGATCGTTCGTACCTCGGTGTCGGGGTCGTTCGAGGCCGAGCGCTCCAGCGCGTTCAGAGCCTCGGCGTTACCCAGTGCCCCGAGTGCCGTCGCCGCCGCCTTGCGCGCCGGTACGTTCTCACTCTCGAGCGCCCGCAGCAGCGCGCTCTGGGCCTCGTGCGTGTGCATACGCACGAGCGCCGAGGTGAGGATGGAAGCCGACTCGTCGTCGGCCGCGTCGAGGGCCGAGCTGATGCCCGCAATCCGCCCCGGCGAGGCTGCCGACAGCGCGAAGCGCAGGCGCTCGAGCTCCGGAAAACGCGGCAGGAGCTGGATCAGCGCGAGGGTAGCCTCCTTGGAGGGTGTTTCGGAAAGGATGCCCACGGCCGTGGCGCGGACGTTGGGGTCCGGGTCGTGGGCGGCCCGACCCAGCGCCGCGATCGCATCGGCGATCGCCAGGCGTCCAAGCGCGGAGGCGGCCACGAGGCGCGTGGCAGCATCGTCCGAATCGAGCGCCTGCATCAGCACGGGCAACGCCTCCGGGCGGCCCCGGATGCCGAGGCCGAGGACGGCAGCGCGCCGAACGTCGCTCTCGCTCGATGAAGCTGCGCGCTCGAGGACTGCAAACGCCTGCTCCGTATCCAGTTGCGCGAGGGCCTCGACAGCGGCCACGCGCACCTGACCGGCCGGATCGGCGAACAGCTGTTCGAGGAGCGCGCCGGCGGCGGACAGATTGAGGCGCCCCACGGCCTGGGTGGCGTAGTAGCGGACCCAGGGGTCCGTGTCGTTCACGGCCTCGAGCACGATCTTCTCGACCGCATCGCCGCCGCTGGTCTGGCCCAGCGCGCGCATGACGGTGGCGCGGGTTTTGGGGTCCGGGTTCTGACTTTGCTGCTCGAGCTCCGCCAGGGCGCGCGGGTGATCGAGCAAGGGCAGCGCCATGATCGCGGCTTCGCGTAGCCGCGGATCGGCATCAGCGGCGCATTCGAGCACGATGGGCAGTGCCGCGTTGAAGCCGAAGTTCCTGATCAGGCGCAAGGCCTCGCGTTTGACGCGCGGATCGGGCGAACGAGCAGCCTCGAGCGTCAGCCTCTCCGTGTCGTCGCTGCCCAGGGCCTGGATCGCAGCCGCGGCCGCCTGCACGACACGTGCGTTGGGGTCGCCCAGGAGCTCGAACAGTCTCTTCAGAGCCGCAACGTGTCCGGTGCGCCCCAGCGCTTCGGCCGCCAGCGCCCGCACGTTGCCGTCGGGATCGTCGAGGCAGGCGACGATCCTGTCACCGGCGTCCATGCGGCGCGTGACGAGCGGCAGGACGATCGCGCGGCGGGAACTGTCGCCCTGGAGCAGCATGACGAGCTGGTCTTCGACCTCGGGCCCCAGGCGCTCGAGAGCATGCGCGGCGGCCAGCGAAACCTCGGGCGGCCCGTCCACCATCGACGCCAGCTCACCAACCACTGCCCGATCATTGAGCATGCCGAGGACCGTGGCGATGGCGGCTTGCTCCGGAACGCGCGCGCCGGATGAGGCCTGCAGCAGTGAGCGCAGCGCCGTGGTCGGCGCGGTCTGCGCGACCGCGGCCTCGACCACGAACTCGATGCCGTAGCGCTGCTGGTACGCCAGCGCGAGCTCGGCCAGCGCCAGCGCAGCGACTCGGACAACGCTGGAGCTGCGCGAACCCAGCATGCGTGCGAGCGGCCTCGCCGCCCCGCGATCGACCGTGCGCCCCAGCGCGCGCGCGGCCTCGAGCGCGTAGCGCGAGTCCTGGAGCAGATCCGTGAGCGGGGCGACGGCGCGCGGGTCGCCGCTCCGGCCAAGCACGTCGATGGCAGGGAAGGTGCGGAAGAAGCTGCCGCTGCGCACGAGCGTGATCAACGTTTCCACGGCTGCGCGTCCGCCGATTCGTCCCAGCGCTTCGATGGCCACGAGCGCCACGTTGTCGTCGGTCGCCGTCGCCAGCCGGCACAGCAGCGGCAGCGCCCGGCGCTCACACCGGCGGCCGAGCACCTGGACGGCGTCGGCCACGACCGCGTGATTGGGGTCGGAGCAGAGCTCGACCATGGCATCGACCACGACCGCATCCGTCGACGCCAGAGCGTCGATCGCGGCCGCGTTCTTGGCCTCGTCGCTGCGATCCTCGCGCAGGACCCGGCAAAGCTCCTCGACTGCCGGCTGACCTGCATCGGCGAGCAGGGTCACGACCTGGCGGCGGAGGACCCAGCTCGTGTCGCTCAGCATCGAGGACAGCGTCTTCACGCCGCTCGCTCCGAGCTTGGCCGCCCGCTCCGCGCGTTCGAGGCGGGTGCGCTCCTGGGCGTCCAAGCTGCTGGCAGAGGTGTTCACGATGCTCCTGGGCCAGGACGAGGCTCGTTGCCGCTGGCCAGCGTGGCGGTGACGGACGTCAGTCCCTCGGCTTGCTCGGCTGCGGCCTCGCGGATCCGGCTGACCTCGCTGGCGACGATGGCGACGTCGCTGGCCATCTGTTTGATGCCTCTTGCCTGCTGCGTTGCGGCCTGTGAAATCTCGCTGGACCGCGCCTTGAGCTGGGCGGTGGAGCGCACCACCTGATCGGTCGACGCGGTCTGCTCCTCCATCGACTGCGCCACGTCGTCGAGCAGCGTCTTCTGACGGCTCGCGTTGGTGGCCAGGCTGCCGAGTGCGTCCGCCTGCTCGGCGACGGCGCGCGAGGTCTGCCGCGCGATCTGCCGCACCTCGTCCGATTTGCGGGTGAGCTCCGCCGCTGCCTTGGTTTGTTCGGCCATGGCGCGGCCAACTTCGAGCGCGAGCCCCGCTACCTGCTGTGCCGCCGCCTCGATCTCTTTCCCGCCGCGCGCCTGCTCGGCCACGCTCTTGGCGATCACGGCAGCTTGCTTGCGAGCATCTTCCATGGCCTTCGCGATCTCCGCGGCGCCGCGGGCCTGTTCGTTCAGTCCGGCCACCGTGCGCTTCGTGGACGTGGCGACCTCCTCGACGAGCTTGACCACGCCCGCCACCTTCTGACTCTGCTCGGCCATCGCCTGCGTGGTCCTCTTCGTCAGCGAGCGCATCTGGGCTGCCGCTCTGGCCAGTTCCGAGGTGCCGGCCACCTGCTCCGCGGTGGAGCGCGAGACGCCTTGCGAGAGATTCGCCAGTTGCGCGTTCAGCTTGACGATCTCGCGCAGCGCGCGCGCCTGCTCGGCCGTGGCCTCGACCGTCTGGCGAGCCATCTGCCGCATCTCCCTCGCGCCTTGTGCGAGCGAAGTCGTTGCGTTCGTCTGCTCGAGCACGGCTCGCGCGATCGCTCGCCCCTCCTCGTTCAGCTTCGCGTTGCCGGCGGCCAGTTGCTGCACGGCCTTGACTTGGTCGCTGGCGCTGCTGTCGATCCCTCGCACTTGCTCGCCGAGCTCGCTCACACCGCGCAGAATGCTGGACAATGCGGCCTCTGCCTCGCTGGCCATGGAGCTCGAATCCTCGGTGACCTTCACGCCGTCGTTGGCGGCGGCGATGGCGTCACGCACCACCTGTTGCAGGGCGCGAATGATCTTGGCCACGTCGGCGCTCGCGTTGGCGGCGCGGTCGGCCAGCGTGCGCACTTCCTCGGCCACGACGGCGAAGCCCCGCCCGTGCTCGCCGGCACGCGCTGCCTCGATGCTGGCGTTGAGCGAGAGCAGGTTGGTGCGATCGGCGATCAGGTTGATCGTTTGCACGATGTCGCCGATCTCTTCGGCCCGCTTGCCGACCTCGCGCATCACCGTCGACGACTCGACCATGGCCTCGCGGATCTTGCCCAGCCCCGCGATCGAGCGCGTGACCGCGCCGCCGCCCTCGCGCGCCGTCTGGGCCGTGCGATCGGCGGTGAGTCGCGCGTTCTTGATGCGCTCGGCGATGTCGCGCGTCGAGGTGTCGAGCTGTACCGCCGTGGTGGCGCTGCTGCCGGCCAGCGCACTGACCTGCTCCGCGCTCTGTGTCACGGCCTGCGACGAACGCGCGAGCTGTTCGAGCGCCGCGGCGTTCGAGTCGACGGTAGCGCTGGTCTTTTCGGCCGTGGCCGCCACCTCCTCGACCGAGGCGGCTACCTCGCTGACGGCGCTGGCCGTGGCGGCGGCCGTTTCCTCGACGCCCTTGGCGCTGTCCGCGACTCCTCGCAGCGACCGCGCCAGCTCTTCCGACGAGGCTGCCGTCTGCTCCACCGCCGAGGCCATGCTGTGCGAGTCGCTGGTCACGGCGTCGAGCGTGCGCGAGGTGGACGCCAGCTCGGTGTTGGCAGCAGCCGCCTTCTCGCCCACGCCGTGAGCGTCGCTGGTCAGCCGGACCAGACCCGCCGCCATCTGCTCGATCGTGGCCGCTATCTCCTCCGTGGTGGCCGCGCTGGCCTCTCCAAGCACCGCCAGGGCTGCGGTGTTCTCGCTGCTCTGGCTAACGGAGGCCAGGAGCTCCTGCCCGCTCGCGGCAAGGCTCTCGGCGTTGGCTGCCACGCCCTTCAGTGTGCGCGCGCTCTCTTCCAGGGTCACCGTGGTGCCGTCGGCCGAGGCGGCCAGCGTCTCGGCGTCCTTGCGCACGCCCGTCACCGAAGCGGCCACCTGCTGCAAGGCGCTGGCCGTGGATTCGCCGCCCTGTCGCAGGTCCTTCATGCTCTCGGCGACCCGGCGGTGGTTCGAGCGCAAGCTCGTCGTCATGTTGCCGGTCTGCTCGATCTCGGCGGCGATCTGCTCGAGCGAGGAGCGGATCTGTTCGCCCGAGGCAGCGTGGGCCTCGGCGTTCTCGGCGAGCCTGGACGCGGCTTGCTCGATCTGTTCGCCGCGGCCGGCCGTGTCGCGCAACGAAGCGGCGACCTCGGCGGCGCGTGCCAGCGCAGACTCAGTCGACGTGAGGTTGGGTTGGGGCATTGTGATCCTCTTCTCCGATGACGCGATCGCAATCGATCAGCATGAACAGGCGATTTTCCAGCTGGGCAACGGCGCTGACGAAATGATGGGACTGCAGGGCGACGATCTCCGGCGGCGGCGCAAAGGCACCGGGATCGATCTTGATGACTTCACGCGCGGCATCCACCAGCAGCCCCACCTGACGCGCGTTCTGCTGGACGACGACGATGCGAGCGTCGATGCCGCGCTCGATCGGCGGCAGCCCGAACAAGGCACGCAGGTCGACGACGGGAACGACCTTGCCGCGGAGCTGCACCAGGCCCGCCACGTGAGCAGGCGCACCGGGCACCCTGGTCGCGCTCGTGAACGACTCCATCTGCAGCACCCGGGCTGCGGGCACGACGTAGCTCGTGTCGTCGATGCGAAAGATCACGTAAAGGTCGCTCACGCTGCCCACACTTTCGCTTCGTGTAGCTGTTGCGCCAGTGACAAGAGGTCCAGGAGCAGCGTCGGCTGGCCGTCGCCCAGGTCGGCGGAGCCGCTGACGCCCGACGCAGACACCAGCGGGTCTTCCAGGGGTTTGACCACGATTTCGTGGCGATCGATCAGGCGCTGGACGGCGAACGCGAAGACCTGGTCGTTTCTCCGCACGAGGATCGCCTTGGGTCCGCGCCCGCTGCCGCCCAGGCCGAGCAGCGAGGAAAGATCGACGAGCGGAACCGCAGCGCCGCGACGCTGCAGCAGCGCGACCTTGTTTCCGCTCGGCCCAGGGCCGTTGACCACGCCGCTCGGATCGATGTCAACGAACTCCTCCACCGAGCCCGCCGGTACCAGGAATTGCTGTCCGCCGACCGCGAAGCGAAAGGCGTCGATCACGGCGACGGTGAGC
This sequence comes from Polyangiaceae bacterium, assembly GCA_035539475.1. Taxonomy (GTDB): domain Bacteria; phylum Myxococcota_A; class Polyangia; order Polyangiales; family Polyangiaceae; genus PMG-095. The sequence continues at coordinate 14,103 of DATLIL010000644.1, read as the reverse complement.
GGCACCGAGAGGCAGAACCGCGTGCCTCGCCCGGGGTGCGACACGAGCGCGAGCTCGCCGCCGAGATCGTCCACGACGATGCGACGGACGATGTCGAGGCCCATGCCGCGGCCGCTCGTCGAGCTCGCTTGATCGCGGGTCGAGAGCCCGGGCAAGGTGATGAGCTCGAGCAGCTCGGCGTCGTTCGTGGGAACGGGGCGACCGGCGCGGGCCGCAACCTGTGCGCCGTCGACTCCGGCCCCGTCGTCCTCGACCACGATTTCCAGGCTGGAGCTCGTGTTCTGGCGGCAACTGATGGACAGCGTGCCGAGCGCGGACTTGCCCGCCCGCACCCGTTCCTCGGGCGATTCGAGTCCGTGATCGACGGCGTTTCTGATCAGGTGCACGAGCACCGGCCAGATGCGTTCGGCCACGGCCTTGTCGAGCTCGACGTCCCCCGCGTCGAGCCTGAGCTCGACGTCCTTCTTGGTGGCCGCGCGCAGACCGCGCACCAGGATGGGAATGCGGGCCCAGAGCTCGCTGGCCGCTACCATGCGCAGAGCCAGGATCGACGCGCGGGCGTCGCGCATCTTCCGGGTGAGCTCCTGGGTGATGCCTCGAAGCGCGCGCACGTTCACGCCTTCGGCGGCGAGAGCCTCCACCTCACGCGCCAGGCGATACTTGCAGACCAGCAGGGCGGAGAGGCCGTCCAGCGCGGCGTCGACACGAGCGATGTCGACGCGAACGACGTTGGGCGCGGAAATCAGCGAGGCCTCTTGCTCGACGCGCTCCGGCTGGGGCGCCTCGGGCGGCGCTACGCGCGTCAGCGCGATCACCTCGCTCTCGTCGCAATGGACCGCTTGCGAAAGCTCAGCCGTGGAATGGCTGCTGGTGACGAGCAGCACGAACGCGAGCCCGCCCCCCGGTCGGTCCGTCGTCGGAATCACCTTGACGATCTCGGCGATGGGCGCGAGGTGCTGGCGCACACTCGTGATGCTGACTCCGGCAGCAGCCCGTTCGCTGGAAGGCACGAAGGTCAGACGGTAAGCCCGCCCGCCCGAAGTCTCGGCGAGGGCCAGCTGTTGCTTCTCCGACGAGCTCAGCTTCGAGGCAATCGCCTCGTCCAGTCCACTGAGCTCGCTCTCGGCCCCGCTCACATCGACCTCGTCAGGCGCGACCGCCAGTGCGTCCAGGAGCGCGGTCGGGGGCGGGGCCGGCGTCTTTCCCTCCGAGAGGGCGTGAACCCGCAGCGCCATGGCCTTGGCGCCTTCGAGCAAAGACTCAAGGGCGCGTCTGGACAGACGTCCGGCACTGCGGTCGGCCGTGCGCACCACCGCCTCCATGGCATGCGAGAGCTCGACGATCGGCTCGACGCCTACCATTCCTGCCAGGCCCTTGATCGTGTGCAGCGAGCGAAAAAGCTCGCGCAACGCGCGCGGGCTCGGCTCGTTCTTCTGGAGCGCCGCATCCACGAGCATCAGGTTCGAGTTGATGCTCTGCAAGTGCTCTTCGGCCTCGGCCAGGAAGCCAGAGATGAACTCGCTGAGATCGACTCGCGTCACGACGCCTCGTTGCGTTGCGTGAGCAGGGCCTCGACTTCGGCGGAAATGACCTCGGGCGCGAAGGGCTTGGTCATGTAGCGCGACGCTCCAGCCGTCAGCACACGCTCGCGCGAGCTGTCGTCGTCTCGCGTCGTCAGCACGAGGATCGGCAGCGTCCTGAGCTCGTCTTGCCCGCGCACGAACTCGATCACCTCGACGCCGCCGATGTCCGGCATGTTCAAGTCGAGGATCATGATGTCGAACGGACGCAGCGAAAGCCGTTCGATGGCTTCGAGACCGCTGCCTGCTTGCGTGAAGGACAGACCTTCTCTTGCGCGCAAACACGCGATCACCATTTCCCGCATTACCTTGCTGTCATCGACGACGAGTACTTCAGCCATCGCGCACCGAGGATACATGGACTAGCACCGCGTGATAGTTCGTCAGCACTCGGAAAATCGATCAGCTGTCCGCAATGACGACGTGCTTAGCGAAGGCTGCGTGACATTCCGCATCACCCGTAGCGCACGGCCCCGGAGCGACCTTGTCGAGCGTGCGCTTTCGCCTCAGTGCCAGAAGAAGTTTTGTACAAAACACGCCGGCGGTGGTCGCGCATGATACCGGCGTTGATTGCCCGGATCGTGGCAGCTGGCTTTCCCGCCCTTGGTTGCTGCGGTCCGGGTCTCCGACGTTGCAGCAAAAATGACACGTCACTAGGCCGTTGCATGCAGCGGCCAGTTAGCTACTAATCGCGTCATGGGTGAACCTGGTCACGGCTCCGCAACGGCGGGGCGCAAAGGTCTGCGCGTGCTCGTCACCACCGATGAACAAGATTCCGCGCCACTGTTCACGCGGCTATGCGCAGTCGGCTGCAACGTGCGCGTGGCGGCAGACGATGCCTCCACTTTGCGACAAGCCATCGCCTTTCGACCTGATCTCGTGCTGCTCGATCTCGGGCTGCCGCGTCTCGACGCGTTCGGTGTTGCTCGAGCGATGCGTCGTCACGTTGCACTTGCAGAAACGCGACTCATCGCAGTCACTGCATTCAGTGACGACTTCTACGGCCTGCGCCACGCCGGAGCGGCGTTTCATCGCTACCTGAAAAAGCCGTACGATTGGGACGCCCTGGCGCAGCTGGTAACGTCGTTTGCGTCCGTGAGCCAGTACTCCGCAGCCGAATAGTCTGGGCAGTACGCGATGGTGGGCGGACGCAACTAGCCTGACTTGCTCAGACGGCCGACGGCCGCGACGATATGCTCGGATTCGACGGGCTTGGTCATGTGGAGCTGAAAACCGGCCACGCTGGCCCGCTGCGCGTCTTCTTCACGTGCGTAGGCGGTGAGCGCGATGGCCGGCACCGAGCCGCCCTGTGCCCTCGGCAGCGCGCGAACCTGAGTCATGAAGGCGTAGCCGTCCTGCAGCGGCATCGCGATGTCACTGACCACGACGTCGGGAGGTTCGTCGCCGAAGTGCCGCAGCGCTTCTTCCGCAGACCCGGCCTGGGAGACGACGGCGCCGTGGTCGCTGAGCACGGAGGCCAGCATTTCACGCGAGTCCTCCTCGTCTTCCACGAGCAGCACCTTGACGCCGACCAGCGCGTTTCCTGGTGGCGGGGTGCTCGCTGGCCGCCCCACTGGCCTCTCGGCAAGGGCCAGCACCAGCGGGAGCTCGACCACGAACGTCGCTCCCGCACCGAGTCCGGCACTTCTCGCAGACGCCCGGCCGCCGTGGAGCTCGACGACGTATTTTACGATCGATAGACCGAGGCCCAGGCCACCGTGGCTGCGCGTGCTGCTCGCGTCGGCCTGGCGGAAGCGCTCGAAGACGTGGGGCAAGAACTCGGGGGCGATGCCGCGGCCAGTGTCGTGAACCGCGAGCTGCACGTGCTCCGCGCCGCGCGTGAGCTCGACCGTGACGCTTCCGCCCGCGGGCGTGAACTTGATGGCGTTGCTGATCAAGTTCCAGACCACCTGCTGCAGCCGCTGTGCGTCACCTTGCAGCGCCGCGCCACCTTCATAAGGCCGATAGTGGAGCTCGACGCTCTTGGCTACCGCCGTCGGCCGCATGCCGTCGATGGTGTCGTGCACGAGCTGGTTGAAGTCCGTGGGTGCGAGGTCCAGGTGGAGCTTGCCGCTGACGATGCGGGAGATGTCGAGCACGTCTTCGATCAGCTTGGCCTGAGCGCGCGCATTACGCTCGATCGTCTCGAGCATGGTGTTGAGCTGATTGTGGGCGTGTGAACGCGCGATCTGCGACCAGCCGAGAATGGCGTTCAGCGGCGTGCGCAGCTCGTGGCTGACCGTCGCCAGGAACTCGTCCTTCATGCGGCTGGCGAGCTCGGCGTCCGCGCGCGCAGCACGTTCGGCGTCGAACAGGCGGCGGCGATCGGCCTCAAGGTTGCGCTGCTCGGTCACGTCGAGCAAATAGGCGACTGCTCGCAGAGGCTTACGTTGCTGCAACGCCGCGCCCTGCATCACCGCCACGTGTGAACCGTCCTTGTGAACGAGCTCCTTGAGGTAGCGCGTGCAGACGCCGTGTTCGAGCAGCTCCTGCTGCGCCCGATCATCGGCGTCCAGGTACTCCGCGGGTGTGAGGTCCCTGATGCGGATGCCGCCTGCAAAGAGCTCGGCGCGGGTTCGCCCCACCATGCTCAAGAAGGCGTCGTTGGCATCGAGGACGGTCCCGACCAGGTCGAGCTGGATGATGCCGATGATGCCGGACTCACCCAGACGACGGAACTTGGCCTCGCTTTGCGCCAGCCGATCGCGCTCTGCTTCGAGCGCTTGCTCGGCCTGTCGCGCACGATCGAACAGCTGCTTGGTGCGCGCCGCAGCCAGCACCCGCGCGCGCAGCTCGACCTCGTCGAACGGCTTGACGACGTAGTCGTTCGCGCCAGAGCTGAGACTGAGCGCGATTTCCGACTTCTCCGCCATCACGGTGAGCATGATGATCGGCAACGCACCTTGATCGAACGAGCGGCGCAAGAAGCGGCAAAGATCGACGCCCGAGAGCTCGGGCAGCTGCCAGTCGAGCAGCAAAACATCGGGCGGGCCTTCCGCTTCGAGTCGCTCCAGCATCGCCGCGCCGTGGTTGAAAACCTCGCAATCGGCGACGGTCGAAAGGCAAATCTCCGCGCGACGAGCGTCGAGCTGGGTATCGTCGACTATCCAAATCCGCGGCGTCGGCGGAGACGCAGTTGCTTGCATGCCGAGCATGGGAGCTATTCGGGGACACGCCCCAACGCAGAAATACCTACCTGCTCTAGCGTACGAGTGCACGACCGAAGTACAGCAATCACCCGAGGGATTTTGCCACTGGCTGGGGCAGATTGACGCGATCGCAGTCCGACGAACACGCCCGCTCCTCGCGCATGTCCAGCTTTGCATCAGGTTGTCCTGCGGTGGCACGGCGAAGTGTGAATTCGTGTGCCACGAAACTCTGCTGCTATCAGCGCTTGCCGTAGGCTTCCCAGCCCGCCATGCCCTGCACGAAGCCGGGCCAGACCTGGCGGAGAGCGCGCTGCATCGGCTCGTTCAGGTTGTGGCCGGACTTCGCATCGCCACCAGTGGACATGGTGATGCCAGCCGCCTCGAGCACGCGAGCCGCGCGACGGGAGTGCTTGAAGCAGTTGGGGTTGCCGCAGATCAGCAGGGCGCGCTGGCCGCCGGCCGCGCGGTACTTGCGGGCGAAGGCTGCGTCGACGGTGGTCTCATAGCCGCCCTCGGCAAAGACGGCGAGCGGCAGCTCCGCGCTGCGCTCGAGCAATGTCCTGGCGGCGAGCGTGGCGCCTTGTGAGAAGCCGGCGTAGACGGCGGGGCCGCTCGCGACGTAGGCGCCGTAGCGCTGGCGAACGGCGGGCAGGGCGGCGTCGATCGCGCGCAGGATGGAGCGCTCGTCGGTCCAGCCGAAGGTGTTCCCGTGCATGGGAAAGCCCTGCGGGCAGACGACGAAAGGATAGGCGTCGGTGCCGAGACGCCAGCCGCCGCAGGCCCAATCGGGGCGATCGCCGGCGCCGTGGACGGCGACGACGATCGGACGCGGCGTGCGCGCACCGACGGGCGGGGCGATGAAGACGACCTGACCGCCGGGGAGCTCGATGCGCTCGAGCCAATCGCCGGCGAGAGGCTCGAGCGCGTCACTCGGCGTCACTGCGATGGGCGGCGGGGCCGGCGGGGCTGGCGCAACCGCTGGCGGCTTCTGTGCGGGCCGGGGCTCCGAGCGGGCTCGCTCCGCCTTCGAGCACCCCGAGAGGAGCGCGAGCGCGAGCCAGAGCGGCTCAAGGTAGCGGAGCTTCGGCCTCATCGAGCTTGGTCAGGCGGCGCTTGAGCATGTGCGTCTGGACCTGGTCGCGCAGGAGCAGCACGGGCACCAGCAGGGCGTAGGGCAGGATGATCAGCCAGTCTTTGGTGGTGACGGGCACGATCAAGTTCTGGATGGCCTCGCGGTGAATGCCGGTGCCGGTCCAGATCAGGTAGCCGAGCAGGCACGCCACCGGCACGGCCAGCTGGATCAGGCGCCAGCGCCAGGGCGCCTTTTGCAGCTGCTCCATGTTGGCGAGCCACTGCTCGCGACTCGACTCGTCACGGCGGCGCTCCAGCATGCGCTCGACCGCCGGAGCATGCTCGAGAAAGCTGCGGATATAGCGACTGACGGTGGCGTAGCCGATCAGACCGATCGAAGCGGGGCCGAGCAGGTAGAGCACCTTCTCGACCAGCGGCCTCTCGCTGCCGGCGCCGAGCACCGTGATGGCGGTCAGGCTGCCGATCATGGCGCCACCGTAGAGCCAGATCGCGCGGGCCACTCGAGCGGTGGCGACGGCACGGCAGAAGAACTGCGCGCGGCTGATCACGGCCGCCTCGTCGGCAGGCTGGTAGGTGATGCGCAGCGCGGCGAGCAGCTCTGGCACCGGGAAGGCGAGCAGCATGGTGCAGACCGCCAGGCCGAGCAGGAAGGTGCCCTGGAACACCAGGTTCTTCACGATCTCGATCAAGCTGAGCCGCGGTGTCAGCACCTCTTCACGCAGGAAGGTGAGCCAGTTGCCGCCGCTGCCCGCCATCCAGCCGAGCACGTCGGTGGTGATGACGGTGGAGAGCAGCACGATCACCAGGAAAAATGGCCAGATCGTCTCCCAGCGCGGGCGCCGGATCAGGAGGTCGTAACGATCGACGCGACGGGCGAAGCGCACCTCGGTCGAGAGCAGGAAGAGGTACGCGAACTGGAAGACCAGGATCACGATCAGCGCTTCGGACCACTCGCGCCGCATCTGCGCCGAGATCTGCTGTACGATCTCGCCCGAGTGAGCCGCGCCGCGCGCCAGGCGAGCAATGGCCACGGTCACGAGCTCCACGATGAACACGAGCTGGAACAGCGGCGCCAGCGCCGCCGCGTAAGTGCGGTGCGCCAGGTAGCCAGCGATGAAGAGCTGATCGGCGTTGGGCGGCGCGAAGATATCGTGCTCGTCGCGGATGGCTCGCAGCGCCCGCGCCGCGGCCCACAGCGGGTAGCCGAGCGCCAGCACGAGCAGGAACCAGCCCACGGCGTTGAGCACCGCGGGCGGGCCGAGCGTGAGCACCTTGGCCGCCGACTGACCCGTCAGGTACCAGATCAAGAAGACGAACAGCGACACGGCGCCCGCCACCCAGAGCACGTTGCCGAGCAGTGACTCGCCCTGGTAGTCGCCGGAAATGCCCTCGATGTAGTTCTGCACGTGGGCACGGATCTGCGTGATGGTGAGCGTGCGGCGCTCCTGATCCTTTTCCAGCATCCTCAGCGCCAGCGTCTCGAGCGGTCCCGGCACCGTCGGATCGATGTCCGAGGGCAGGCGCGGCTCCTCGGTGAGCAGGCGCTTGACGATCACGTGCGGATCGTCGTCGTCGAAGGGCACCTCACCGCAGAGGATCTCGTACAGGATGACGCCGAGGGCGTAGTAGTCGGTGCGCGCGTCGACGGCGGCGCCCTTGGCCTGCTCGGGCGACATGTACGCCGGCGTGCCCATGAGCAGCCCCGTCTGCGTCTCCCAGGCCTTTTTGCCCGCGCGCACGCTGGTCACGCCGGGCGCCAGCGACGTGAGCGGCGGCGGCGGCATGAGCGAGTCGCGGCGGCTGGGCTCTTCTTTCTCGATCGCCACCTGCTCCGCCGAGGTCCTGACGCCCTTCTCGCCCGAGAGCAGCTTGGCCAGGCCCCAGTCCATGACCAGCACTTCGCCGAAGTCGCCGACCATGATGTTGGCCGGCTTCAGATCGCGATGGATCACGCCGCGGGCGTGGGCGTACTCGAGCCCCTGACAGACCTGCAAGAAGACGTCGAGCAGGCGGCGCAAACCGAACTGAGCCAGCGTCTCGGGATCGCGCAGGCGGCGCTTCTCGAGGATCAGATCGAGCGACTGCCCCTTCACGAGCTTCATCGAGAAGTAGGCGTGACCGTCGGGTGAGACCCCGAGGTCGTGCACCGGAACGACGTTCGGGTGCTCGAGCTGGGCAGTGATCTGAGCTTCCTCGACGAAGCGCGCCAGGAGGTCGCGCTGCATCTGATCGCGTGGGAGCTGCGCCACCTTGAGCGCCATCTCGCGACCGAGCTTCTTGTCGTTGACGCGGACGACCTGACCCATCGCGCCGCGGCCGACCTCCTCCACGAGGCGGAGCCGGCCGGCCCAGACCTGGGCGCCCGGTGGTTCCGAACGGGAGCCGCCCGGCGGTTCGCTCCTCGGATACCGCACAGGTGCAACGACGGAATGAGGCGCGTCGCTCAGCGGGGGGCCGGTCGAGTCGTCCCGGGTCGACACGGGCGGAAGTCTACCAAGGTTGGCCGGCTGCCGCGCCGATATCAGCGGAATCCTCGCTGTCGGTCGGCCGGAAAATTGCAAAACATGGAGAGTCCATGGAGATCTGAGCCGCGGCCTGGCCCGCGACCGGGTTCTCGCGCAAGCTCCGCCCAGCCTTCCTGCCTTCCCCAAAAGGAGACACTGCCTTGGCCCGTTCGAAAGTCGCCATCCTTCGCACCAAGCCCGCCACCGTCCTCGCCGACTACCACAAGGTGATGAACCTCGCGGGTTACCAGGACGTCCTCGCGAAGGACGCGGACACCGGTCTGAAGATCAACATCTCCTGGCACTTCTTCTACCCCGGCTCGTCCACGACGCCCTGGCAGCTCGAGGGCGTGATCAGGGCGATGAAGCAGGACGGCTACTCACCCGATCTGATCCACGGCTGCCACAACCGCACCGTGGTCATCGACGCTCACCTGGGTGAACGCGAGAACAAGCAGATCGACGTGATCAACGCGCACGGTCTGCGCAACGTCCACCTGTACGAGGGCGAGGAGTGGATCGACGTGCGCGACGCCGTCGGTGATCTGACCAAGAAGTTCCTCTGCCTCAACGAGGTCTACCCCAAGGGCTTCTCCATCCCCAAGCGCTTCATCGGCGAGAACATCCTGCATCTGCCGACGGTGAAGACGCACATCTTCACCACCACCACCGGTGCGATGAAGAACGCGTTCGGTGGCCTGCTCAACGAGCACCGCCACTGGACCCACCCCGTGATCCACGAAACGCTCGTGGATCTGCTGATGATCCAGAAGAAGATCCACCGCGGCGTCTTTGCCGTGATGGACGGCACCTTCGCCGGTGACGGCCCCGGTCCGCGCTGCATGATCCCGCACGTCAAGAACGTGCTCCTGGCCTCGTCCGATCAGGTCGCCATCGACGCCGTGGCAGGCAAGCTGATGGGCTTCGACCCGATGCGGGACCTGAAGTTCGTCCGCCTGGCGCACGAGCAGGGTCTCGGCGTCGGCGATCCGCGCGACATCGAGATCGTGGGCGACGTCGACGCGGTCAACGAGAACTGGAACTTCGAGGGTCCGTTCAAGAACATGACCTTCGCCTCCAAGAACCAGCACCGCATCTACTGGGGTCCGCTCAAGAAGCCGATCGAGTGGTCGCTGAAGACCTGGCTCGCGCCCTGGGCCTACGTGGCCAGCGTCACCTACCACGACCTCTTCTGGTACCCGCGCTTCGGTATCGAGCGCGTCAACGCGGCGCTCGAAAGCGAGTGGGGTCGCCTGTTCGCCAACTGGGCTTCGGTCCAGCCCGACGCGCAGGGCTACCCCGACGTGGGCACGAACCAGCCCGAGCTCGTGAAGGCTGGCGTGAAGCACTTCCTCGAAGGCATGCGCCTGGTCGGCATGGCCGTGAAAGAAAGCCCCGAGATGACTGCCCGCAAGCGCGCTGCCGAGCGCGCCATGACGGGCTAGGCCGAGCGCAGCATTCTGCGGTCACCCTGCTGCTCGAGCCTCGGCTCGATGTCGTTCAAGCCGAGCGTGCGATCGAGGAACTCGTTCGTCAGCACGCCGTGCGCTCCCACGCGCCGCCGCAGCAGGGCGGCCTCTTCGGCGACCTCTCGGTACATTCTCGGAACGAGACCAGGGTCGGCGAAGACGTGTTTGACGAGGTGAACACGTCCGCCGACCTCGGCGCAGAGTGAACAGAGCTCGCGGCACACCTGTTCTTCGGCTGCGAGCTTCGCCGAGGCCAGTCGCTCGAAGGTGAACGTGATCGCCAGGCTGGGCAGCCCGCGACTCGACGAGAGCAAGAACTCGTCGTCGGCAGGCACGTACAGGACGTCGATCAGCGCCGGGAGAAGGCCCTGCCGCCGGACGATTGTCTCGGCCTCATCGAGGAAGAGCTCGAGCATCGCCTTGCACGAGGCCCGATCGGACGGGTCACAGGGCAGCATGTAAGTCTGCTGGCGGATCCCCATGGCGAGGCCGGCGCGCCAACCGAGCTTGCGAAATATCAGGTTGCCGTCCTGAAAGAAGGTGTAACCCGTGAGCTCGTCGAGATGGCGGCGGGGCTCGCGAAATCCGCGCCCGAAGGTGGCGCGATAGCCGACATCACGCAGCGGTCCGACCTGTGCCATGAACTGCAACGCCAGGTGCCCGGGCGAACGCGGGCGGTGAAAGACGGATGGCGCGCCGCGGTCATGCCGGCGATCCACGTAGCGCGAGGTCGAGAGCAGCGAGCGTCGCCCACCGCGCAGGTAGAGCACCCCTGTGAGCGCGCGAGCGTCCGACCACGGGTCGTCCGAGGCGCCGACCGCTTCGCAAGCACCCGGTGCATCGGGAACGAGTCGCTCGACGAGCTCAGCGACGCTCGTGAGCTTCTCGAAGACCGTCTCGACGCCGATGTGGGAGCCGCTCACCGGCGCGCGAAACAAGCGATAGGTGATCTCGAGGATCGCGCCGAAGTAGCCGAAACCGCCGATGGCGGCCGAAAAGAGCTCGGGGTTCTCCGTGCGGGAGCAGCAGCGAACAGTCCCGTCGGGCAGGAGCAGGCGGATGCGTGAGACGTGTCGTCCCTCGCGACCCAGGGTCGGGCTGAACCGCGAAATCGAGTGCGACGAGAGCGTTCCTCCGGCCGTCGCCTCGCCGGTCGTCACCAGCACATACGGGAGCAACCCCTCCTGGGAGGTGCGCGCGAGGATGTCCTTCCACCTGGCGCCCGCGCCCACCGTCACCGTCGCGGTCGCCTTGTCGACGTGGATCTGCGTCAAGCGCTCCAGTGACACACTGAGGTCGTGACTCAAGGCCTGCGTGTCGAACGACAAGCCTCCCGCTCGGAACGCCACGAGCCGTCCGGCGCTCTTGGCCCGCAACAAAGCGTGGCGCACGTCATTTTCGTCAGCGGCAATGCAGAGCTCGGCCTGCGCCGTGTGGCCGGCATAACTCCTCAGCGTGCTCGTCGGTCGCTTCGCCACGGGGCGGGACCATAGCGGCTTTGCCCGCAACTCCGCCTCCCATGATCATGGGAGGCGAGTGGTCCGTGCCCTCGCTCTGGGGCCGCCGCCTACGACAGGTTAGAAGCCAGATCCACGGCGCCGAGCACGGCAACCTGGAGCGCCAGCCGCTTGGCCGCGCGGATCGGAGAGCCGTCGTTCTCGGCGATGGTGAAGCGATCGATCACGCCGCCGGAGACGCGCTTGACCTCGGCCTTGACGATCTGGACCGACTCGCCCAGGAGGGCCCGGGACAGACCGCGGATGAAGCCCGAGCTCTCGGAGGTCTCGACCTCGAGCATGCTGCAGCCACCCTCACCCTCGATGAAGCGGACCGTAGTCGCGGGCTGAAGCTTGATGACCTGGCTGGTCGCTTCGTCCTCGGTTTCCTGGTCCACGCGCAGTGCAAGCTCGGTGCTCATCCCTTAACTCCGTGCCGCTCTATGAGCACGTCGTGTGCCAATACATCCGGGGCGAGCGGCGAAAACCTCGGGTGCGCTTTGCAGCATGATCTTGCGATCTCGGTGGGCTCCTTGCTCATCCACAGCGAGGCAAAGAGCAGCAGCGCCCGGGGCGATGTGGCGAGTGCGCCGCGCGCTGCGATTCGGCACGCCGTCCGGCCCGGGCTGAAGGGCGCGGAAGATGTCGTGGCATGCAGGATGCTTGAACTCTTTCGACCTCACCAGAGCGGGGAAGGAACATCCATGACTCTGTCCAAAACGCTTGTTTTTGGCTCGTTGCTGCTTGTCGGCTGCATCACCAGCAAGGCAGCGAAGGAGCCCAGCATGACCGCCCTCGAACATGAAGACGCGGCGCGCCGCGCCGAGCAGCGCGCGGTGCAAGAAGAACGACGACGCGATCCGGACATCTACTCGGTCCAACGCTGCGGCAACATGGGCTCGCCGGCCTTGCAAGGCCCGGCCAGCGCGCCGCAGGCGGGCTTCAACGCCAGCGGCATGGCGACGCCTCCGACCGGAGATCCCTGCGGAAGCTGGTTCGACGAGAAGCGCGACCACGAGATCGAGGCCGAACGCCAGCGCTTGATCGCCGCTCAGCACCGCTCGGCAGCGGCCAAGCTTCGCGGCGGTCAGGCGCAGGCCTGCAACAACCTTCCTGACGAAGAACGCATGGCGCGCCCGCTCGATGCGCCGCGCGACAACTTGCTCGCGGTTCGCGAGCTGCCCGACTACTCCCGCACCGGTAAGGCCTCCGGCCAGCGGGGCGGAGCAACCGTGCTCTTGCGCGACCAACCCGGCCTGAGTGCCGAGCAGCTCGAGCGTGTTCTGCAGTGCGACGCGGCGCGAGCGATGGTCGAGGGCGGCGCCGAGCACACGCCGTGGGCGGTGCCAGGAGCGAAAGCGTCGGTCGTACAGACCAACCTGGGGATGCTCGTAGAGGTTACGGCCAACGACCGCAAGACGGCCGAGGAGATCGCGCGGCGCGCAGCGCTGCTGTCCGAGAGCGTCCGCTGAGCGGAGGAGAGCGCGAGGCACCATGACCCAAGGCAACAAACAACAGGCACGGCCCTGTGAGACCTGCGGAAACCAGTACGAGCGCGCGTTCGAGGTCCGCCTCGACGGCGAAACGTACGTCTTCGACTGCTTCGAGTGCGCCATCCAGCGCCTGGCGCCGCGCTGCACGAGCTGCGGCGTGGCCATCGTCGGGCACGGCGTCGAAGCGAGCGGCAGCATGTACTGCTGCGCGCACTGCGCACGGGTCGCTGGCATCAAGAGCTTGCGCGACCACGCTTCGCAGCCGGCTCGCCACGCCTGACGCTCGTCAGCTGGTGGGTACGTCAAAGGATCCCCTCTAATAATAAGGTGACCCGAGGGACCTCCGGCCGCGACACCAGCGCGGCCGGAGCTGACCCAAGGGTCGAATGGGCGGATCAGGCGTGAGCGCCGGGAGGCCCGGTGCGCACGGTCTCGCCGCGCGTGCTCATGCCGAACTTGGCCATGCGGTAGCGGATCTGGTCGCGCGTCATGCCGAGCAGCGAGGCGGCCCGCGTCTGGTTGCCACGCGCGTGACGGAGCGCCTGCAGCACGACCTCCCGCTCGAGCTCGCGGAAGTCGATGCCCTGCGAGGGCAGCCGGTAGTCGACGCCCGAAGGCCGCCCGGCCTGGATCGACAGGTGCGCGACCTCGATCACCTCGGCCTCACCCAGGAGCGCCGCGCGTTCCAGGACGTTGGCGAGCTCGCGGACGTTGCCGGGCCAGCTGTGCTCGACCAGCATCTTCATGGCGCTGTCCGACACGCCACGCACCTGGCGTCCAATGCGGCTGGAAAGCCCGCTCAGGATGTGACGAACGAGCAGCGGGATATCGGGCAGACGCTCGCGCAGGGACGGAACTTCGAGCGTGACCACCGCCAGACGGTAGAGCAGCTCGGCCCGGAGGTGGCCTTCGCGCACCGCAGCCTGCAGATCACGGCTGCTGGCAGCGATGACGCGGGCGTCCGAGACCCTGTCGGAGACTCCACCGACGCGGCGGAACGCCTTCTCTTGCAGGAAGCGCAGCAGCTTGGACTGCACCGCCACCGGCATGTCGGCGATCTCGTCGAGGAACAGCGTGCCGCCGTCCGCCCGCTCGAGCAGACCGGGCTGACCCTGAGCCGAGCCGGAAGGCTCCACACCGAAGAGCTCCGCCTCGAGGGACTGCTCCGGCAGCGCGGAGGGGCTCACGTAGACGAACGGCCCACCGCGATTCGACTCTGAGTGGATCACGCGCGCCACGGTGTCCTTGCCGCTGCCACTCTCGCCGGTGATCAGCACCGTCGTGGACGGGCCTCCGCGCAGCCGGCGGATGGTGTCCTTG